>NZ_JBRRES010000045.1:0-28352 GCF_056760395.1 Stenotrophomonas sp. STEN009
GCAATCCTCACGCCCGCGCCCGGGCCGGCCCCACCTCCCTGGCCGGGGGGTGGGCGGCGCGGGGCCCGGGGCGCCGGCGGGCGCGCCGCCCCCGCCCCGCCCCCCCCCCCCCGCTACCGGCTTCAGGCCGTGCGTGCCAGCGCCAGCCGCAGCAGGCGCGCGTCCAGCCGCTCGTGGAAGTCCTTCGGTGACTGCAGGCCCATGCGCTGCAGGTACACCGCATCGCCATCGCCGGCCGGTTGGCGCAGCGCTGCCCAGACGGTACGCAGCTTGTCGCCGCGGGTCTGCGTGTTGGCCTTCAACCAGCCCAGCGCCTTCACCAGCACCTGCTCGATCTCATTGAAATCGCTGCCCAGCGGGTAGTCGGGCAGGGTGCCGTCGGAACGGAAGGGTGCCAGCGCTGCGGCCAGGGCCTGCGGTGTATTGCGCTGCAGCCGCTGCGGATCGGGCTGCGTCGTGGCCAGCAGCTTGCGCGCGGCCTGTGCCTGCTGCAGCAGGCCCTGCTGGAACGGCGCCTCGGTGATCGCCGCCATCGCCTGCACGCAGTCCTCGTCGGTCAACCCGCGCAGGTCGGCGATGCCGTACTCGTCCAGGTAGATATCACGCAGATGGCGGGGAATGGTGGTGTGGCCATAATTCCAGCGCACGTTCGATTCGCGATGGCCCTTGTCATCGCGCGCGGCGCGGAACATCAGCACGCTGCGTGCTTCCGGCAGGGCATGGGCCATTGCCACGAAGTTGTACTGGCCGCCGACGCCGGACACCACGCGGCCATCGTCCAGGGCATCGGAGACCGCCGCGCCCAGCGCAGTGGCCATCATGCAGGAATTGAAGAAGCGTGCATGGCGGCGCTGCAGGCGCTCCAGCGTCTCGTTGCCGCCGTAAAGCTGGTTGATCTCACTGATGCGGCGCATGCCGATGGCGCGGCGTTCATCCGCCGGCAGCTCGCGCAGCCACTGGTAGAACTCCGGCGAGCCCAGGTAGAACGCGCCATGCAGGTATTCGCCTTCGGCGGCCAGCGTGGCATGGTCGATGGACAGCGTGCTGCCGTTCTCGATGCGCTGCATCAGCGCCAGGTCGTCATGCACCTTGCGCTTGATCACGCCGGTCTGGACCAGCCGCCGGAAGCCCTCGTTGAGCATCTCGCTGCAGCCGTACAGGCCGATCTCGAAAGGCTCCAGGCCGCCGATTTCCTGTACCAGCGGATGCCGCGCAAGCTGCGGATCCAGCGCGTGCAGCACGCGCCGGTAGCGCGCGTTGTCGGTATGCCGCAGCACCAGTGCATGGCTGAGTGCATCGGCCAGCGTGCCGATGCCGATCTGCAGCGTGCCGCCATCGCGCACCAGGGTGCTGGCATACAGGCCGATCGCATAGTCGGCGTCGGCGACCGGCTGCCGCGGCAGGCCGAACAGCGCCGGATACGGCGGCGGCGGGGTGATGACCAGATCGAAGAAGGACACATCGACCGTGGCGGTGCCGCCCAGATAAGGCAGCTGCGGATCGATCTCGGCCACCATCAGCGGACGCGGCAGGCCGCGTGCGGCGATTGCATCGAGTGTGTCCTGGGTGATGTCGTTGTTGCAGGACAACGAGAGGCGGCGATCGTCCGGGCGCATCGCCACCTTCTGCACGATCACCTGCGGCGCGCGCTGGGCCACTGCATCAGCGGCATGGGTGTAGTTGAGGCTGGTGTAGCTGGACTGCGCCTGCCGGGAACCGAGCAGGGCGCCGGACTGCATGTAGAACTCCTCCACCTGCACATGGGCGGGCAGTGCGTCACGGGCGATCGCGTCGGCATAGGCCAGGCGGGGGAAATCCTCGCCGAAATGGCGCTGCGCGAAGGGGCCCAGGAAGCGGGCCTCCAGGCCGCTGCCCCGCACCTTCGGCGGATTCAACGACAGCGCAGTGTAGAGCTGGAGGGGGTGCGAGGGATCGTTCTCGACCCGTGCATACAGTGCATTGAGCAACCGGTGTGGCTTGCCCAGCGCCAGCGGTGCTCCGATCCGCAGCGGCCCTTCCACGCGCGCGAACAGCCAATCGACGGCGGCGTCCAGGTCGGTGAGGTGTTCGGTCATCCGGGGCAGTCCTGCGTAAGGGGAGTTCCGGCATTACAGCATGTCGGGCTTGAACCGCCGTCGACGCGAGACTTCCGCACCGGCCACCATGAAGCGGCCATCGCCGCGGTAGTGCACGGTGCGCGGCAGTTTCGGCCGTGGCGCGACGTGGGCACGCACGATCTCCCAGATGAAAAGGTTGCTGGTCTCGATCTGGCTGTCGTCGTACAGGCGGCACTCGAAGCACGAATGGCACTGGCCGACCAGCGGCGCGCCGACCTCGCGGGCGGGGAGGGCATCGAGGCCGAAGTGCGCGAACTTGTCGACCTCCCGCCCGCTGCAGTTGCCGATGTCCACTACGGTATCGAGCAGCTCCACGCCCGGCACATTGATCACGCATTCGCCGCTGCCCCGCGCCAGCGCGAAGCTGTGGTTCTCGTTCCACAGATAGGTCGCCACCAGTGATGGCGAGAAGCCCATCACCATGTGCCAGCCCATCGTCATCAGGTTGCGCTGGCCACGCCACGCGGTGCTGACCAGCACGATCGGGCCGGGTTCGAGGAAGCGGCGGGCCTGTTCGACGGGGAAATCCTTCTTGGGCAGCGGTTTCATGCGCACTCCGGGGCCGGGACGGCCGATGCTGGGCCAAGGCGCATGAAGTGCAGGTCGATGGAAGGCTTGACAGCGGCTTTGATTACGTGCGTAATCGAATTGTCGATTACGGGCGTAAACAATGAATCCGATCAGTGAAGCCGAAGCCGTCGTGATGGAAGTGCTGTGGCAGCAGGCGCCCCGCGGTGCCGATGAGGTGGTTGCCGCACTGGCCCATCGGGACTGGGCCGAACCGACCATCAAGACGCTGCTCAACCGCCTGCTGACCAAGGGCGCGATCGCTGCCGAACGCGAAGGCCGCCGCTATCTGTATCGGCCGCTGCTGCAGCGCGAAGCTTGGGTCGCGGCGCAGAGCCAGGACTTTCTGGGCCGGGTGTTCGAAGGACGGGTGGCGCCACTGGTTGCCCATTTCAGTGAGCGCGGCCAGCTCAGCGCGCAGGACATCGCCGAACTGAAGAAGCTGATCCAGGAGCTGGACCATGAGTGAGGTGCTCGACAGCGTGTGGCGGGCCAGCGTGTGGCTGGCGCTGGCGGTGATCGTGCTGGCGGCGATGCGGCCGCTGCTGCTGCGGCTGGGAGGGGCCTCACTGGCCTACCGCAGCTGGTGGTTGTTGCCCCTGCTGCTGGCAGGCCTGTTGTTGCCGTTGCCTGCGCTGCCCCTGCTGCAGCATGTGCCGACCCTGCCCCTGAACGTGATGCCTGTCGCGCCGGAGGGCGAGCCGACCCAGGTCATGCGCTGGCCGCAATGGTTGCTGCTGGCCTGGATGCTTGGCGTGGCGATCAGTCTGCTGCGCAGCCTGCGCGCGCAGCAGCGCTTCGAACGTGTCCTGGGCCGTCTGCAGGCGCGCGTCGACGGCAGCTGGCAGGCCAGTGCCGATCCCGGTCTGCCGGCCCTGGTCGGCCTGTGGCGGCCGCGCATCGTGGTCGGCCCCGATTTCGACCAGCAGTTCGATGCACGCGAGCAGGGCTTGATCCTGGCACATGAACGCAGCCATCGCCGCAATGGCGATCACTGGGCGAACGGCGCGTTGCTGCTTGCACGCGCAGCGTTCTGGTTCCATCCGCTGATGCCGTGGGCAACACGCAGGTTCCTGCGCGACCAGGAACTGGCCTGCGATGCCCGCACCATTGCCACGCAGCCTGCGCTGCGCGGACTTTACGCCAGCACGCTGCTGAAGGCACAGCTGGTTCACCCGGTTGCGCCGGCAGTGTGTCACTGGCGCAGCCAACCCGTGTTGAAGGAGCGAATCGCCATGTTGAAGCAGTCCAAGCGGAAGGCATTGCCGTGGGTGTTCGGGCAGGTGCTGGTGGTCGGGGTGTGCGCGGGCCTGGCCACGGTGGCGTGGGCAAGCCAGCTCGGGATGGCCGGCGTGTCGTCGATCGGCGTCGAGCCAGCCGAGTACGCGCAGGCCGATGCCGCTGCGGCCGGCCTGCAGCGTTCTGCGCAGGTCGAGAGGATGGCACCGCCGAAGTATCCGGAGTCTGCTTTCCAGCAGGGCCTGACCGGCGTCGTCACCTTGAAGGTCGAGATCGACGCAGAGGGCAGGCCGACCGACGTACAGGTGCTCAGTGCCACCAATCCCGGTGTGTTCGATGCGGTGTCGATCACGGCCGCCAAGGGCTGGACCTTCCGGCCGGCCCTGAAGGATGGGCGTCCGGTGGCTTCCGCCGTGCGGATTCCACTGACGTTCTCCATGAGTGAGGACGAGAGGGAAGCGGAGCGCGCGCGGTGAGGCAGGCCGCGCTGCTGTTGGCCACGCTGCTGACCGGCTGTGCCACCCAGGAGCGACTGGGCACGGTTGACACCCGCAGCGAGAGTGTCGGCCATCAGCGGTTGCAGCCCACAGCGGCGGGCGGCAGCGGTCAGGTGCAGGCCTATGCGCTGGCAGCGGGCGAAGGCTATCGGATGCCGCAGCTGTATGCGGCGCCTGATCCGAAGGTGGGCGACCGCGATCCGCGTACCGAACTGGCGCCCACCACCATCTGCCTGCAGGTGGTGGTCGATGCGGAAGGCATGGTAGAGCGCAGCCTGCCGCTGACTGACCGCCCCGAGTGCGCCGCCGGCGCTGCAGCGGAGAACGCGCCGCTGCTGCAGGCGGCGCAGGAGGCGGTGGCGATGTGGAAGTACAGCGCTGCCGCGGTCTGCCACTACCCGGTCGGCAAGGTCCCAGCCGACCGCGGCGACTGCGGGAGCGCCGAGCGCATCGAGCCGGTGCCGGTCAGCCTGCTGTACGCCTTCACCTTCGAGATCGTGAAGGGCCGGCAGACGGTCCGTACGCAGGGGAAATGATCGCGCGTGATGCCGGGTAGCGCCGGGCCATGTCCGGCCAGTACAGCGGCGTCGATCAGGCGCCGCCCTGGATGTTGGCCTTCACCGCCGGTTGCATCAGCGCCGGTTCGGCCAGCGTGGCGTCGCGGGCCTGGCGCACGCTGACGAAGTCGGCCTCGGCCACGCCGTCATGCACGTGGATGTTGCGCGCGCGCTGCTCGCCGATGGTGGTCTCGTTGGCGATGTCGCGGCCGCCCGGGCCATAGTCGTGGCAGACGAACACACGGGTGGACTCGGGCAGCGCCAGCAGGCGCTGGATCGAGCGGTACAGCTGCGCCGCATCGCCGCCGGGGAAATCGCAGCGGGCGGTACCGCCGTCGGGCATGAACAGCGAATCGCCCGTAAACAGTGCGTCGCCGATCAGGTAGGCGATGCTGTCGCTGGTGTGGCCGGGCACGGCGATGACCTGGCCGCGCACTTCGCCCAGCGTGAAGGTCTCGCCGTCGGCGAACAGGTGGTCGAAGATGTCGTCCGCGGCAGGAAGCTGCAGGCCGAACCGCGGCGCAAAGGTCGCCTGTACGGCGCGGATGCCTTCACCGATGGCCAGCGTGGCGTGAGGGAAACGCTGCTTGAGCCGCCGCCCGGCCGACACATGGTCGGCGTGGGCGTGGGTCTCCAGCAGCCACCTCAGCCGCAGCCCCTGCTGCTCGATCGCGTGCAGTGCCGGCTGGACCGGCGACTCGCTGCTGGCATCGGTGTCCGGGTCGTAGTCCAGGACCGGATCGATCAGCGCAGCCTCGCCGCTGGCCGGGTCGCTGACCAGGTAGCTGAAGGTATTGCTGTCACGATGGAAGAACGACTGGACCTGGACCGGCATCGGCAACCTCCTCAGCGTGCGGCGAGCACGCGGTTCAGCAGCTGCGCCAGATTCTCGCCGGCCAGCCGCAGCTGCGCTTCCGCCACCGGGCGGTAGCGCGCGGTGTATTCATCGCCGATCTTACGCGAGGCTGGATAAACGCCGGCTTGCATCGAAATGCGGCAGCTGGCTTCAGCCCACGCCTGCGGATCGCGCTGCGGATTGGACTGGCGCGCCAGTTTCGGCGCCGGCAGCGACCGCAGCACCGGCAGATAGCCGTTGTCGTCCAGCTTGCGGGTGTTGAGCATGCCGCTGTCCCACAGCGAATGGAGGTTGGTGCCGCGGTTGCCGTACTGCAGCTGGAAGTCGTTGCCGCCCTTGTCGTGACCGTAGCCGGCATGCATTGGCTGGTGGATGTCGCCGACCAGATGCACCACGAACTTCAGGGCCTGCAGCCTCTCGCCGTCGGTCAGGCTGCGATCGCCGAGGATCGCGCTCTGCGCCTTCAGCGCTTCGACGATGCAGTTGCCGTTGGTGCAGTGCCTGGGCGCTTCGTAGTGGCAGCCGTCTTCGGCGATGTTGACGTAATGCCAGCCGGCGGAACGGCGGCCGAGGCCCGGGTCCTTGGCACGCAGCTGGTCGGCCCAGGGCGCCACGCTGGCGAGGGTGGCACCGGCTTCGGTGGCCAGCAGGCGGTCGACTTCGGCGCGTGCAGCGGGCGAGAGGCGGGAATCCGCTACCTCAGCGACAAGGCGATGACCTTGCGCGCCCCAGGCATGGGCAGGGGCGGAGGCGGACAGCAGAGCCGGCGCGATCGCGGCGGCGAGGAACAGGGAATGCAGGGCTTTCATGCCGGCATTCTAGCGGGGCGGCGGCCGGACGCGTTTGATCCAGCATGGCCGCTCGCCACGCGCCCTTGATGCGCGGACCGTTACGGTGGCGCGGCCACGGGCGGGGACATCGCGATGAGCATCACGGACCGGCGCATCACGGCAATACATGCGGACGACGGCTTTGCCCGCGCGTTCGATGAACAGGTGGTCTGGCGGATGCGCTGGGCCTGTGCCGTTGCCGGCATCTTTTCAATCGGCTTTGCCGTGCTGGACCATTTCTGGCTTCCGCCGGATGTGCATGCACAGGTGCTGCGCTGGCGGCTCGGGCTGCTGCTGCCGGTACTGCTGGTGGCGGTAGCACTCACCTTCGTCCCAGCGTTCCGCCGCCATCTGCAATGGCTGGGGGGCGGTGCTGTGCTGATCAGCGGGCTGGCGCTGGTGACGATGATCTGGACGGCGCATCGCGCCGGCGTGGATTATCCCTATGAAGGCGTCAGCCTGTTCCTGCTGCTGAACTACTTCCTGTGTGGCCTGCGCTTCGGCGTCGCCACGCTGACCGGAACCCTGATCGCATCGGCGTTCGTGCTGGCGGAGCTGCAGGTCGGCCGGCACTGGGCGCAGATGCTGCAGAGCGTGACATTCGTGCTGGCCAGCAACCTGGCTGGCATCTTCGGTAGTTACATCCTGGAAAGGCAGGCGCGTGCAACCTGGCGCGCCGAGCAGCGGCTGGATGCACTGGCCAACCACGACGGATTGACCGGATTGCTCAACCGGCGCGCATTCGATCGTCGTGCCAACCAGATCTTCCAGCGTTATCTCCGCCGGCCGCACGCGCGTGGCGCCTTGCGCATCGCGATGATCGACATCGACTACTTCAAGCGCTACAACGACCATCATGGTCACCCGGCGGGCGATGCGGTCCTGCATGCGGTGGCGGTGACGCTGGCCGCGCAGCTTCGCGGCGCTGACTCGGTGGTGGCGCGGTACGGCGGTGAGGAGTTCGTGGCGCTGGGGCAGTGGTCGCCAGGCGAGCCGGAAACCGCGCCGTTCGAGCGGATGCGTCAGCAGGTCCAGGCGCTGGCGATCGCCCATGCCGATTCGGACGCCGCGCCGGTGGTGAGCGTCAGTATTGGTGTGGCGCGGTGGCATGACGATGGCGCCGATTCGCTGGAGCAGGCACTGGCGCGTGCGGATGCCGCGCTGTATCGGGCCAAGGCGTCCGGGCGCAACCGGGTCGAGGTGGCCACGGATGGGTAAGCCGAAAAAAGCCCCGGCGATCACCGGGGCAACATGCTGCGGAGGATTCAGCGGTTGGCCGGAGGGCGGGGCAGGCCCGCCACGCCGGAGGCCGCGCTCAGAACTTGAAGACGTAGGAGGCGCCGTAGACCAGCGGATCGATGTTGACCGTACCGATCTTCTGGCCGTCCAGCTTCACCTTGCTGTCGATGTCGATCCAGCGCATGTCCACGCGCAGCGCGCCCTTCTCGCCGATCGCGAAGTCCACGCCGGCGTGCGCGGCCAGACCCCAGGAGTCCTGCAGCTTCAGCCGGCTGTCCTTGAGCGCGCCCGTGGTGTCTTCGCTGAAGAAGGTCGTGTAGTTCACGCCCGCACCGATGAACGGCGACACCTTGCCCTTGCTGTTGAAGTGGTACTGCACGGTCACCACCGGCGGCAGCTGCTTGGTGCTGCCGACACGGCCGAGGCCGTTGATGTTGATGTCGTGCTTGAACGGCAGTGCCGCCAGCACTTCGATGCCCAGGTTGTCAGCGATGAAGTACTCACCGGTGATGGTCGGCTTGACGTCGTTGTCGACGTCGACCTTCAGCGTGCCACCGGCCAGCCAGCCGTTGTTCGACTTCGGTGCCACCTGGTGCACGCCGGCCGAAAGCGTCCAGTCGCCCTTGGACTGGGCCATCGCCGGGGCGGCGGCGAGGGACAGGGCGGCGGCCAGGCTGGCCACGATCAGGGGAGAGGTCTTGCGCATGGGGGTGTTCTCGTTGCGGGGTGGATGGGGCCAGTCTCGGCCTCACGCCGCGCTAACGCTTTGATCCGGATCAAATCCGGCCAGCCCGCCCGCCACCGGCCCGGTCTGGCCGGCGGTGGCCAGGCCGGGCCTGCTAGACTTGTGGGCCCTATCCACCCCGCCGCACCCGTCGCGGCTGCAGGAGCTTGAGAAATGGCAATCAAGGTTGGTATCAACGGTTTCGGTCGCATCGGGCGTAACGTCCTGCGCTCGGCGGTGCTGAACTTCGGCGACGACATCGAAATCGTGGCCATCAACGATCTGCTGGAGCCGGATTACCTGGCCTACATGCTCAAGTACGACTCCGTGCACGGTCGCTTCAAGGCTGACGTGTCGGTGCAGGGCAACGACCTGCTGGTCAACGGCAAGAAGATCCGCCTGACCCAGGAACGCGATCCGGCCAACCTGAAGTGGGACGAAGTGGGCGTGGACGTGGTCATCGAGTCCACCGGTCTGTTCCTGACCAAGGAAACCGCGCAGAAGCACATCGATGCCGGCGCCAAGAAGGTCATCCTGTCCGCCCCGTCCAAGGACGATACGCCGATGTTCGTGTTCGGCGTGAACGACAAGACCTACGCCGGCCAGGCGATCATCTCCAACGCCTCGTGCACCACCAACTGCCTGGCCCCGCTGGCCAAGGTCATCAACGACAAGTGGGGCATCAAGCGTGGCCTGATGACCACCGTGCACGCCGCCACGGCCACCCAGAAGACCGTTGACGGCCCGTCCAACAAGGACTGGCGCGGCGGCCGCGGCATCCTGGAGAACATCATTCCGTCCTCCACCGGTGCGGCCAAGGCGGTCGGCGTGGTCATTCCGGAACTGAACAAGAAGCTCACCGGCATGAGCTTCCGCGTGCCGACCTCGGACGTGTCGGTGGTCGACCTGACCGTCGAGCTGGAAAAGGAAGCCACCTACGCCGAGATCTGCGCCGAAGTGAAGGCACAGAGCGAAGGCGCGCTGAAGGGCATCCTCGGCTACACCGAAGACAAGGTCGTGGCTACCGACTTCCGCGGTGAGACCCACACGTCGGTGTTCGATGCCGAAGCCGGCATTGCCCTGGACGGTACCTTCGTCAAGCTCGTGTCGTGGTACGACAACGAGTGGGGCTACTCCAACAAGTGCCTGGAAATGGCCAGGGTCGTCGCCGCCAAGTAAGGCCGGCGAAGATCGCGCACGAACCCCGGCCTGGCCGGGGTTCGTCGTTTGAGGGACCGGCCCTGTCGTAGCATGGGGCGGTCCGACCGCCGCCGCAGGGGCGCGGGATCGCATGGGAAGGCACGCAATGGAAGCACTGATAGCCCTGGTCGTATTGATACTGCTGGCGATTCCGCTGCTGCTGGTGGTCGCGCTGGTGATGATCGCCGGCCTGCGGCGCCGGGTCGCTGCGCTTGAGAGCGCACTGGCCGATGTGTCGCAATCGCCGCGCGCTGCCGCGCCACCGCCCGGGCCCGCCCCCGTTCCGGCAACGGACGCGCCAGCCATGGAGCGACCGCGGGCTGCGGCAGCACCTTCTCCCGTGGCGGCCCATGCGCCGGAATCCTCCGTGCCGGCGTCGCCGCGGCAGGCAGCGCCGCCACCACCGCCGCTGCCGGCCACGCCGCCCCCGCCTGCGCCGCCGGTCGAGCCGGCCGGGCCGGGCTTCTTCGAGCGTGGCATCGGCGCCGTCAAACGCTGGTTCACCGAGGGCAACGTGCCGGTCAAGATCGGCATGCTGGTGCTGCTGGCCGGTGTTGCCGCGCTGCTGAAGTACGTCAGTGACCAGGGCTGGCTGGTGCTCCCGGTCGAACTCCGGCTGGCGGCCGTCACCGCTGGTGCGCTGGGCCTGCTGGCCTTCGGCTGGCATCAGCGCGAACGCCGGCGCCTGTTCGCGCTGGCCCTGCAGGGCGGCGCCATCGGTGTGCTGCTGCTGACCATCTTCGCGGCATTCAAGCGTTTTGAGCTGCTTGCGCCGGGATTTGCGTTCGCCAGTTCGATCGCGCTGGTCGCCGGCCTGTGCGTGCTGGCAGTACTGCAGAACTCGCGCACCCTGGCGGTGCTGGGCATCCTGGCGGGCTTCATGGCCCCGCTGTGGCTGTCGACCGGCAGTGGCAACCATGTCGGCCTCTTCAGCTACTACGCAGTGCTCAACGCCGGCATCTTCGCCATCGCCTGGTTCCGTCCGTGGCGCGCGCTGAACCTGCTGGGCTTCGCGTTCACCTTCGGTATCGGCACGTTCTGGGGCGTGCTTCAGTACAGGGCCGAGAAGTTCTCCAGCACCGAACCGTTCCTGCTGCTGTTCTTCGCCTTCTATCTGCTGATTCCCCTGCTGTACGCGCGCAGGCAGCCTGCCGGTCGCCGCGATCTGGTCGATGGCAGCCTGGTGTTCGGCACGCCGTTGATCGCCTTCTCGCTGCAGGCGGCGATGCTGCACGAACAGCCGATGACACTGGCACTGTGCGCGCTGGGCCTGGCGGTGATCTACGCGGTGCTGGCGCGTGCCTTGATCGCCCGGGCCTCGTATACGGTGCTGGCGCAGTCGCACGCGGTGCTGGCGGTGGGTTTCGCCACGCTGGCCGTGCCGCTGGCCTTGTCCGCCCGTGCCACCGGTGCGGTGTTCGCGCTGGAAGGTGCCGGGCTGGCCTGGCTCGGTCTGCGCCAGAGGCGCTGGCTGCCACAGGTGTCCGCTGCGCTGCTGCAGATGGCGGCGGCATTCGCCTTCGTGGCAGGTGGCAACCACTGGCACGAGGACGCGCGTCTGCTGCTCAATCCCACCGCGATCGGTGCGCTGCTGCTGGCCGTGGCGGGGTTGGCGTCGGCCTGGAGCTACCAGCGCCGGGCACGTCATGAGATCGCCCTGGTCTACTACCTGTGGGGCCTGCTGTGGTGGCTCGGCGGCTGGGTGCACGAGATCGGTCGTTTCCTCGCGCATGCCTCGCAGGCCGATGCACTGCTGGTGCTGGCGGCGGCGACCGCTTGGCTGGCAGCCGAGGTGCAGCGCCGGCAACCGGCACGTGCGCTGGGGATGACCGCACTGGCGATGCTGGCGATGGCGTTCCCATTGGCATTGGCGCAAAGCCATGCACACCAGCAACCGTTCGCGGGCCACGGCGCCCTGGCATGGGCGCTGTTCGCCGTGCTGGGGGTGCGCACGTTGCTGTGCCTGCGCCAGGGCGGCGACACGGTGGCGCGCATCGCCCAGTTCCTGTGGTGGCTGCTGTGGCCATCGCTGCTTTCGCTGCTGGCCCTGTGGGGAGGCGGCGAGGCTGGCCTGGCACAGGGCTGGACGTTGTTGCTGGTGACGCTGCCCTGGTTGCTGCTGGCCGCCCTGTCACTGTGGCGCTGGGGTTGGCTGCGCTGGCCGCTGGGCCCGGCATTCGATGCCGCACGCGTGCCGCTGCAGTGCGTGTTGTTCGCGCTGCTGGCGACCGGATGGCTGCTGGGCCAGCTGCTGCCGGGCACTGCGGCACCGCTGCCGTGGCTGCCGGTGCTGAACCCGGCCGAGATGGGGCAGTGGCTGAGCCTGTTGCTGCTGGCGCGCTGGCTGTACAGCGATGTGGCACCGCCCGCGCTGCGCAGGCTGCGCCTGCCGGTGCTGGCACTGGCGGGCTTCATCGCCCTGACCAGCCTGGTCCTGCATGGCGTGCACCACTGGGGGGGACTGGCCTGGAGTACGTCGATGGCGCGCTACAGCTTGGCCCAGACCAGCCTGACCGTGCTGTGGAGCGTGCTCGGCGTGATCGCCTGGGTGTGGGGCTCGCGTCGTGGCCAGCGTGTGTTGTGGATGGTCGGCGCGGTGCTGATGGGCGTGGTTCTGGCCAAGCTGGTTCTCATCGATCGCCAGCACCTGGGCAACCTGCTCGGGATCGCATCGTTCATCGCCTATGGCCTGCTGTGTACGGTCGTCGGTTATCTGGCACCGGCGCCACCGGGCGCGGTGCCATCCGTGGAGGAAAACCAATGAGAATGTGGAGCAGGGTGGTGGTGCCGGCGATGCTGGGCCTGTTCGCCACCATGGCCGTACACGCGGCCGACTACCGCACGCAGTACGCCGAGCAGTGGCCGCTGACGCTGTCCAGTGCGCAGTCCGGCGCCTATCGGGTGGTGCTGGAACCGGCGATCTACCGCCGTGCAGGCGCAGCAGACCTGGGTGACCTGCAGGTGTTCAACGCGGCCGGACAGGCCCTGCCGTCGGCATTGCTGGCACCCGACGCGCCGCTGGCACAGCCGCCGGTGCAGCGCGAGCTGCCCTGGTTCGCACTGCCGCCGCTGGCCGATGCGCAACGCAACGACCTGCAGTTGCTGACCGAGCGCGATACCGACGGCCGCGTGCGCCGGGTCGAAGCGCGTGTCGGTGCTGGCACGGTGAACGGACAGGGCGGCTGGCTGATCGATGCCAGCGTGCTCGGCCAGCAACCGCTGGCGGCGCTGGTGCTGGATTGGGCCGACAGTGGCCAGCCGCTGCAGGCGCAGGTGCAGCTTGATGCCAGCGATGACCTGCAGCATTGGCGCTCCATCGGTCGGGACATTCCGCTGGTGGACCTGCAGCGCGCCGGCAAACGATTGCTGCAGCGACGCCTGCAGGTTGACGGCAATGCGCGCTATCTGCGCGTGCTGCCGCAGGGCGACGCGCGACTGCCTGCCCTGCATGGCGTGCTCGCCGAGCTTCCGCCGGCGCCGGCGACGTTGCCGTGGGAATGGCTGTCACTGACGCCGACAGCGCAGGGCAAGGGCGAATACACCTTCGAACTGGACGGCCGTTTCCCGATCGCGCGCGCCGATGTCGCCAGTACTGACAACAGCCTGGTGCAGTGGACGCTGTTCAGCCGCGACGATGAAGGCGCGGAGTGGCAACGACGCAGTGCACCGTGGATCGCCTATCAGCTGCAGCAGGGAACGCAGGGCCCGCGTCAGCAGTCGGCGGCGCAGGTGCTGGGCGATGTGCACCGCGACCGCTACTGGAAGCTAGTGGCAAGCCCGGCGGAGATCGCCGGCGCCCCCACCCTGCGCCTGGGCTACCAGCCGGAAGTGATGGTGTTCCTGAGCCAGGGCGCTGCGCCCTATGCACTGGCGGTGGGCAGCGCGACGGCGCGCCGCGCGGAGGCGCCGATCGGGGTGCTGATCGAGGAACTTCGCCAGCGCAACGATCCGGCCTGGCAGCCGACGCTGGCACGCCTGGAGGGCCGTCCCGAGCCGCTGGCCGGAGACGCAGCGCTGGAACCGCAGCGGGACTGGAAGGCCTGGCTGCTGTGGGCGCTGCTGGGCGTGGGGGTCCTGGTCGTGGGCGGTCTGGCGGTCAGCCTGCTCAGGCAGAAGCCTTCGCCTTCGGCGTAGATCCCGATGAATCCCGGCCGCGCATGGAGCGGCGCTGCGGCCGGCGCCATCCGTTCTGCCGCAGCCGATACAATGACGGTCTGCCGAACGCCGGCACCCCGTCCCTGAGCCCAAGAGTTGCCCATGTCCATCGTCCGCATGACCGACCTCGACCTCTCCGGCAAGCGCGTGCTGATCCGCCAGGATCTGAACGTGCCGATCGAGAATGGCCGCATCACTTCCGAACAGCGCATCACCGCTTCGCTGCCGACGCTCAAGCGCGCACTGGAGCAGGGCGCGGCGGTGATGGTCACCTCGCACCTGGGCCGGCCGAAGGAAGGCGTGTGGAGCGAAGCCGATTCGCTGGCACCGGTTGCCGCACGCCTGTCTGAACTGCTGGGTCGCGAGGTGCCGCTGGTGCGCGACTGGATCGACGGCGTCGAGGTGCAGCCGGGCCAGCTGGTGCTGCTGGAAAACTGCCGGATGAACGTCGGCGAGGGCAAGGATGACGAAGCCCTGTCGAAGAAGTACGCCGCGCTGTGCGATGTGTTCGTGATGGATGCCTTCGGTACCGCGCACCGCGCGCAGGCGTCCACCCATGGCGTGATCCGTTTCGCCCCGGTCGCCGCGGGTGGCCCGCTGCTGATGGCCGAGCTGGATGCCCTGGCGCAGGCGCTGGACGCACCGGCCAAGCCGCTGCTGGCCATCGTGGCCGGCAGCAAGGTCAGCACCAAGCTGGAACTGCTGGCCAATCTGGTGGGCAAGGTCGACCAGCTGATCGTGGGGGGCGGCATCGCCAACACCTTCATCGCGGCTGCCGGCTACAAGGTCGGCAAGTCGCTGTACGAGCCGGACCTGCTGGACACCGCCCGGAAGATCGTTGCCGACGCCAAGGCGCGCGGGGCCGAGATTCCGCTTCCGGTGGACGTGGTCACGGCCAAGCAGTTCCTGCCCGACGCCATTGCCGAAGTGAAGGCCGTGGATGCGGTCGCCGAAGATGATCTGATCCTGGACATCGGTCCGCAGACCGCTGCCCAGTACGCGCAGCTGATTGCGAATGCCGGCACCGTGGTCTGGAACGGCCCTGTCGGCGTGTTCGAGTTTGAAGCCTTCAGCAAGGGAACCGAAGCGCTGGCGCGTGCCATCGCCACGTCCCCGGCATTCTCCATCGCCGGCGGTGGCGACACCCTGGCAGCGGTCGACAAGTTCGACATCGCCAAGGACGTGAGCTACATCTCCACCGGTGGCGGCGCGTTCCTGGAATTCCTGGAAGGCAAGACCCTGCCGGCCGTGGCCGCGCTCGCCGCGCGCGGCGCATGAACCCGGACGACACCCAGGCCGGTTCTGCCCACCCGGCACCGGAAGAACGCGCGACGCTCTTCTTCGACCTGGACGGTACGTTGATCGATTCGCAGGTGGGCATCACCACCTGCATCGCTTATGCGCTGCAGAAGATGGAGCATCCGGTGCCGGCGCGGGAAACGCTGCTGGGCTGGATCGGGCCTTCGCTGCGCACCACGTTCGCGCCGCTGTTCATCGAACCGGCGCGGGTGGAGCAGGCCGTCGGGTACTACCGCGAGCGCTTCGATGCCGAGGGCTGGCGCGAGCACACGGTGTACCCCCAGGTGGAGGACGCCCTGCGCACCTTGCATGCGCGTGGCCACCGCCTGGCGGTGGTCACCGCCAAGAACGAGCCGCACGCGCGCCGGATCCTGGCCCATCTGCCGTTCGGCGGATTGTTCGAGGACATCATCGGCTCGACCCTGGATGGTTCGCGCAGCCACAAGCCCGAGCTGGTCGGCGAAGCGCTGCGCCGGCTGCAGGTGTCGCCCACGCAGTGCTGGATGATCGGCGACCGTCGCATGGATATCGAGGGCGCGCGTCACCACGGCCTGCGAAGCATCGGCGTGCTGTGGGGGTTTGGTGGCGAAGCGGAGCTCACTGAAGCCGGTGCGGGCCAGCTGGCACGCGAGCCGGTCCAGCTGACGACACTGTTGGCCTGATACCGGGCACCCTGCGCCGGCGTATGTCCGGGCGATGTCCGTTACATGTCCCGCAGAGTCAGGCAGCACAAGGTTGTAACCGCATACATGGGGCGTGAAGGATGTGCTAATTTCCGTGCTTTAACGGGAGAGGCCCATTCACCATGTTCGAGCGTCAGCGTCGCACCAAGATCCTAGCCACCCTCGGTCCGGCCACCGATCCGCCGGGCGTGCTGGAGGATCTGTTCCGCGCCGGCGTCAACGTGGTGCGCCTGAACTTCAGCCACGGTGACCCGTCCGGCCAGGCCAAGCGTGCCGCCGACGTGCGCGCCGCCGCACAGCGGGTGGGCGTGGAAGTGGGCATCCTGGCCGACCTGCCGGGCCCGAAGATCCGCATCGAGCGCTTTGCCGAAGGCAAGATCCATCTCAAGGCGGGCGACCGTTTCGATCTGGTCGCCTCGCCCAACGCACCGGCCGGCGATGCCACGCAGGTGGGTGTGAGCTACCTCGGCCTGCCTCAGGACGTCGGCCCCGGTGATGTCCTGCTCCTCGATGACGGCCTGATGCAGCTGCAGGTCGTCGAGGTGCAGGGTGAGCGGATCATCAGCACCGTGCTCAACGACGGGGTGCTGTCTGATCGCAAGGGCCTGAACAAGCAGGGCGGTGGCCTGTCGCTGGGCGCGTTGACCGAGCGCGACAAGGAGCTGATCGGGATCGTCGCCAAGATCGGTGTCGACTTCATCGCCGTTTCCTTCTGCCGCAATGCGCAGGACATGAACGATGCACGCGCGATCGCCGAATCGCACGGCTGCTACGCTGCGCTGGTGTCCAAGATCGAGCGCACCGAAGCGATCGAGAACCTGGAGGAGATCGTCGAGGCCAGTGACGTGGTGATGGTGGCGCGCGGCGACCTCGGCGTGGAAATCGGCGATGCCGAACTGCCGGGCCTGCAGAAGAAGATCATCAAGGCTTCGCTGGCGCAGAACAAGGTGGTGATCACTGCCACCCAGATGCTGCAGTCGATGGTGGAAAGCCCGATCCCGACCCGCGCGGAAGTGCTGGACGTGGCCAACTCGGTGATCGACGGCACCGATGCGGTGATGCTGTCGGCCGAAACCGCTGCCGGTGCGTATCCGGTCAAGGCCGTGGAGGCGATGGCGCGCATCTGCCTGGGCGCCGAGCGCCAGTTCCAGACCGAGACCGACTTCAATGCGTCGCCGCGCAACCTGGAGCGCGCCGACCAGGCCATCGCGATGGCGACCATGTTCCTGTCCCAGCACGTGGGCGTGCGGGCCATCGTGGCCATGACCGAGTCCGGCGGTACCGCGCGCTACCTGTCGCGCTTCCGTTCCAAGGCACCGGTGTTCGCGGTGACCCGCCATGACGGCGCACGCCGGCAGATGGCGCTGATGCGCGATGTGTTTCCGATCAATTTCGACAGCCGTGGCCTGACCCCGCGCGAAGCCGCACGTGGCAGCATCCGCCTGCTGGTCGAATCGGATCTGCTGCAGGCCGGCGATCGGGTGGTGTTCACCAGCGGTGAGCACATGGAAACCCACGGTGCGACCAACACCCTGCGCCTGCTCGAGGTGGGCGAAGACGGTCGCGCCAGCGGTCTGGGCGATCTGTAACCGCTGCGGACCCGGGTCGGAGCCCCACCGGGGCTCTGACCGGAACGGCGCAGGACAGCGCCTGTCCTGAACGGACATTGGAATCGTTTCCAGTCTGGCCTCCACGTCGAGGCCACGGGCTGCGGGGCTATACTTACGTTTTTCCCGCACCCGCCACAGGAAGTACATGAGCATCGAACAGCTGGCTGAAACCGCCCAGGCCATGGTTGCCCCGGGCAAGGGCATCATCGCGATCGACGAATCCACCGGTACCATCGCCAAGCGCTTCGCCGGCGTGGGCATCGAGAACACCGAGGAGAACCGTCGCGCCTATCGCGAACTGCTGCTGACCACGCCGAAGCTCAACGAGCACATTTCCGGCGCCATCCTGTACGACGAAACCATCCGCCAGTCGACCAAGGACGGCGTGCCGTTCGCCAAGTACATGGCCGACCACGGCATGATTCCGGGCATCAAGGTGGACAAGGGTGCGCATCCGCTGGCCGGCTGCCCGGGCGAGCTGGTGACCGAAGGCCTGGACGGCCTGCGCGAGCGCCTGCAGGAGTATTACAAGCTGGGTGCGCGCTTTGCCAAGTGGCGCGCGGTCATCAACATCGGCGAGAGCATTCCGTCGGGCACCTGCATCGAATCCAACGCCCATGCGCTGGCCCGCTACGCCGCGCTGTGCCAGGAATGCGGCCTGGTGCCGATGGTCGAGCCGGAAGTGATCATGGACGGCGACCACGACATCGAGACCTGCTACGAAGTCACCGAAGCCACCCTGCGTTCGCTGTTCGACGCCCTGTACCAGCAGAACGTGCTGCTGGAAGGCACCATCCTGAAGGCTTCGATGGTCATCTCGGGCAAGGACTGCGAAGAGCAGGCCGACGTCGAGGAAGTGGCCGAGTCCACCGTGATGTGCCTGAAGAGCACCGTGCCGGCGATCCTGCCGGGCGTGGTGTTCCTGTCCGGCGGCCAGAGCGATGAACAGTCCACCGCCCACCTCAATGCGATGAACCAGCTGGGCAACCTGCCGTGGCCGCTGAGCTTCTCCTACGGCCGTGCCATGCAGCAGGCGGCACTGAAGCTGTGGGCCAAGGACATGAAGGGCAACTACGCCGCCGCGCAGAAGACCGTGTTCGAGCGCGCCAAGGAAAACGGCCTGGCTGCACTGGGCAAGTGGAACGGTTGATCGGTTCCATCGCAGGATGAACAGGGCAACGCCGGCCTCACGCCGGCGTTTGCTTTTGCGGGTATCTTTTCCGCCTCCCGCGGGCCCGGCCGGCCCGGGGGACACACATGGAAGGCCAAGGAGAAAAAACATGCGTTTGGCAGCAATCACGCTGGCCGTTGCTACGGTCCTCGCCGCAGGCGGTTGCAACCGCTCCGGCAGCAATGCGGATGTGGGCAAGGCCCCGTCGCTCGAGTTCGACAAGCCCGTTTCCGGCGAGATCACCTCGCGCAGCGGCATCAATTTCAATGACGGCAGCCACCACCAGCTGTACCAGATCACGCTGGAGGACAAGCAGCTGGTGGGCATGAAGCTGACCGGTGCCCTCAGTGGCTCGATTGCCGTGTTCAACAATGGCAGCCTGGTCGCCAGCAGCCGCACCGGCTATGAGCGCAGCGGGGATGTATCGCTGGCGTTCCGCGCCAACGGTGCCGGCACCTACCAGGTGGCGGTCAACGCCGACAGCCCGACCGCCTACGGCCCTTACCGCCTGCGGGTGGAGAAGCTGGTGCCCTACGACGGCAAGCCCATCGCAGGCAGCGGCGAAGTCGTGGACATGCTGGTTTCCGGATCGCAGGACTACACCCTGCAGGTGGACAAGGCCGGCCTCTATGAGGTCAACCTGTCGTCCGATGCGTTCGATACCGTGCTGAAGCTGAAGGGCGGCGAGATCGACGCGGAGAACGACGATGGCGGTGACAGCACCAATTCGCGCCTGTCGCTGCCGTTGCAGCCCGGCAAGTACACGCTGGGCGTGCGCGGGCTGGACGACGATGCGTCCGGCACCTTCAAGCTGACCGTTGCCCGCACCGAGCTGCCGGGCAACATCGTCGAGCGCGACGGTACCCAACTGCCGCAGTCGGGCAGCGTGTTCACCATGCTCGACAGCGAAGGTCGCCGTCGCTTCCTGCTGACACTGGAGCGTCCGGGCGACGTTCGCCTGGATGCGATCTCCGGTCAGGTGGACACCGTGCTGCGTGTGGTCGGCGGTGACGTCGAGCTGGTCGACGACGACGGCGGCAACGGCACCAACGCGCGTCTGCAGGAATCGTTGCCGGCCGGTCATTATACGGTCGATGTTTCCAGCCTCAGCGACGAGCAGGGCCTGGTCGAGGTGCGCGTGCAGATCGATGGCGCCAGCGCTGCCGGCGCCGCGGCGTCGGCGGCCCGCGCAGCGGCGGATGCGGCGGCCGTGCCGGATGACGCCGCAGTCGACGCGGCCAGCCGCTGACGCGTCCAGGGGCACTGCCGCAATGAAAAGGCCGGGCATTGCCCGGCCTTTTCTTCAGTGCCGCCGCCCCGTGTTCAATGCGCGGCAGCGAAGCCGGTATCGCCCAGTGGCGGCAGCAGCGTGCCGCGCACTTCGTTGTCCGCGTTCTGCCCGGCACTGGCCAAGGCCTGCTGATACGCCTTGGCCGTGGCGGTATTGAAAGCAACCAGCACGATCCGCATCGGCTGTGCATGGCTGCGTTGCCACGCCAGGGTTTCCGTCACGGCGATCTGCGCGGCCTGGTACAGCGGATAGCCGTACACGCCACAACTGATGGCCGGGAACGCGATCGACTGCACCCCGAGCGATTCGGCCAGCTGCAGCGATTTCCAGTAGCAGTTGGCCAGCAGCGCGGGTTCATCGCGCAGGCCGTCGTGCCAGACCGGGCCCACCGTGTGCAGCACGTGCCGCGCCGGCAATGCATGGGCGCCGGTGGCGCGCACTTCACCGGTCGGGCAGCGCACGCCTGGGCGCAGTTCCGGCAGTTGCCGGCATTCGGCCAGCAGGCCGGGGCCGGCGGCACGGTGGATCGCACCGTCCACTCCGCCGCCGCCCAGCAGCGATTCATTGGCCGCGTTGACGATCGCATCCACCGCCAGGGTCGTGATGTCGCCCTGCCACACTTCGATCTTCATGCGTCCGTCTCCTGCCTGTCGGATGTTCCGCGCAGTACCTGCGGCGGCTGTACCCAGCGTAGGGGACAGGCCATCGATGCTGCGTCATGACCGTCTCACGCGCTGCGATCCGACGGTCTTCACGCACGATGGCGGTCGCCACCTTCACGCAGGCTGAAGCAGAAAGGGGTCAGAGCCTTTTCCGTATGCAAAAGGCTCTGACCCCATGTTTCCGAGGTGCGCCGGCAGGGTCAGAGCCCTCTCCCGGACGGGAAAGGGATCCGACCCTGTGCATCACGGCAGGCCGGCCAGCCAGTCGTCGTCGGAACCTTCGTTCACGTCGGCGAACAGGGGCGTGGAGAAGTAGCGCTCACCGGTATCCGGAAGCATCGCCAGGATCACCGAACCCGGCTCGGCGCGGCTGGCCACATCCAGCGCGCTGGCGACCGTGGCGCCGGCGGAGATGCCGACGAAGATCCCTTCCTCGGCGGCCAGCCGGCGCGCGGTGGCGATGGCGCGTTCGTCGTCCACGCTCAGCAGCTCGTCCACCACGTCGCGGTTGAGCACGTCCGGCACGAAGTCCGGCGTCCAGCCCTGGATCTTGTGCGGCTTCCAGTCATCGCCCTTGAGCAGCGCGGCGCCGGCTGGCTCGGTGGCGATGATGCGGGTCTGCGGCCGTGCGACCTTCAGCACCTCGCCGACACCGGTGAGGGTTCCGCCGGTTCCCCAGCCGCTGACGAAATAGTCCAGGCGCCTGCCGGCGAAGTCGCGCAGGATCTCCGCCGCCGTCGTGTTGCGGTGGTAGGCCGGGTTGGCCGGATTGGCGAACTGGCTGGCGAGGAACCAGCCATGCTGTTCGGCCAGTTCGCGCGCCTTGCGCACCATGCCGCTGCCACGTTCCGCCGCCGGGGTCAGGATCACCTTGGCGCCGTAGGCACGCATCAGCTTGCGGCGTTCCACCGAGAACGTCTCGACCATGGTCGCCACGAACTTGTAGCCACGGGCGGCGGCCACCATCGCCAGCGCCACGCCGGTGTTGCCCGAGGTGGCTTCGACGATGGTGTCACCCGGCTTGAGCAGGCCACGGGCCTCGGCGTCGAGGATGATCGCCAGCGCCAGGCGGTCCTTGACCGAACCGCCGGGATTGAACGACTCGACCTTGGCGTAGAGGCTGACCTGCGGCGGCGCCAGGCGCTGCAGCTTGACGATGGGGGTGTTGCCGACGGTGTCGAGGATGGAGTCGTACAGGGCCATGGAAGCGCTCCGGAGGCGGGGCCACGCCAGGACGGCGGGCGGAAGAGGGAGGGCTGGCTGTTCACGCCAGCGGCTGCCGGCTGACCGTAGCGCCGGCATATGACGCCCGGAAATGACCAGATGCCTTTCTTAAACAACCTTTGGTTATAAGCTGGTGACGGCAATTGACCCTAGAGTGGACCTCCGCCCCTGCTGCCTGCCCGCCCATGACGCTGACCCAGCTGCGCTATCTGGTCGCCATCGCCGACGCCGAGCTGAACATCACGCTGGCTGCCTCGCGCGTGCACGCCACCCAACCCGGCCTGTCCAAGCAGCTCAAGCAGCTGGAGGACGAGCTGGGCTTCCTGTTGTTCGTACGCAAGGGTCGCAGCCTGGAGTCCGTTACCCCGGCCGGTACCGAGGTGATCTCCCGCGCGCGCGCCGTGCTGGCCGAGGCCAACAACATTCGCACCTACGCGGCCAACCAGCGCCGCGAAAGCCAGGGCCAGCTGATCCTGACCACCACCCATACCCAGGCGCGCTTCGTGCTGCCGCCGGCGGTGGCGGCGATCAAGCAGGCGTATCCGCAGGTCAGCGTGCACCTGCAGCAGGCCGCCGAAGCCGATGCGCTGGATCGGTTGAACCAGGGTGATGCGGACATCGCCATCATCAGTACGGCCGGTGGGGAGCCTGGCGATGGCATCGCCGTACCGTTGTTCCGCTGGCGGCGGCTGGTGGTGGTGCCCAAGGGCCATCCGCTGGATCGCGCGGGCCGCGCACCGGACCTGGCGGCGCTCGCCCGCCAGCCCCTGATCAGCTATGAATCGTCCACGCGCCCGAACTCGTCGCTGCAGCGTGCCTTTGCTGCCAACGGGCTGGTTCCGGATCTGGCGCTGACTGCGCTGGACGCCGATCTGATCAAGACCTATGTCCGTACCGGCCTGGGTGTGGGCCTGCTGGCCGAAATGGCGGTCAGTTCCCTCGACGAAGACCTCAAGGCATGGCCGGCACCCGCTCCGATCGCCGAGTGCATCGCCTGGGCGGTGCTGCCGCGTGACCGCGTGCTGCGTGATTATGCGCTGGAGCTGGTGCATGTGTTGGCGCCGCAGATCGATCCGCGGGACCTGCGCCGGGTACTGGACGGCAACCAGGTGGCCGCGTGGCCGCTGCCGCCGACCTGGGAATCGCTGACCCAGACCATCACGGTGTGAGGATGCTCGGGCAGGGCTGCGCCCTGCACCTGCGAAGAACTGTCGCAACAGCAACAACGCGGCCAGGCCCCGATGGATCGGTCGCGGAGAGGAACAACCGGATCGGATCCCCGCCAGGATCCGACCCGGTCCGACGCCCTCCGCCGGACCTGTCCGACTCTACGGCAGCAGCACGCCCAGCGGTCGCCCGGATACATCCCGACATACGCCGACACCGCCGCACAGACCCTTGCATGGAACGGGTTCAGGCCGCTATCGCGACGCCGGTTCCACGCCGGTAAACGCTTGGCATATACCGCCTTCGCGGGGGGATGCCTACACTCGGCGGCCGTGGATCAATCAGGACCGTTCATGTTGGCTCGTATCGCTTCGACCCTGGCCCTTGGCCTCAGCCTGGCCGTCCTGGCCGGGTGCGCAGGCAAACAGGAGGCCGCCGCGCGACGGCAGGGGGAAGCGGTGCCGGTCACCGCGCAGATCGTGCAGCCCACGCAATGGAACGACACCCTGCAGGCGCTGGGTACGGCCAAGGCGCGGGAGTCGATCAGCGTCACCGCCAAGGTCAGTGAGATCGTTGAGAAGGTGCACTTCGAAAGCGGCCAGCAGATCGCTGCGGGTGCGCCGATCGTGACTCTGCGTGGCCAGGCCCAGGAAGCGGCGCTGGTGCAGGCGCAGGCCACCTTCCACGAGGCCGACCAGCTGTACCGCCGGCAGCGCGAACTGGCCACGCAGCGGTTGGTGTCCAGCGCCACGCTGGATACGCAGAAGTCGATCCGCGATGCCGCCGAGGCCCGTGTCGCGCAGATGCAGGCCGACATCGGCGACCGTCGTGTGCGTGCGCCGTTCGCAGGTGTGCTGGGTATCCGCCAGGTCAGCCCTGGCACGCTGCTGACGCCGACCACGGTGATTGCCACCCTGGACGACATCGAGCGCATGCACGTCGATTTCCAGGTGCCGGAAGTGGAACTGGCCGCGCTTTCGGCGGGCGACAAGGTCAGCGCGACCAGCGTCGCGTGGCCGGGGCGCACGTTCGAAGGAGAGGTCACCACCATCGATGCACGTATCGACCCGGCCACCCGCGCGGTGACCGTGCGGGCCGACTTCGCCAACGCCGACCATGCGCTGCGCCCGGGCATGCTGCTCGATGTGCGCCTGTTCCGCCCCGAGCGCCCGGCGCTGGTGATCCCGGAGATCGCGGTGGTGCAGGTGGGCCGTGACAGTTTCGTGTACCGCATCGGCGCGGACGACAGCGTCGAGCGCGTGGACGTGGTCACCGGCGCGCGCCGTGCCGGCGTGGTCGAGATCAAGCAGGGGCTGGCCGCCGGTCAGCGCATCGTGGTCGACGGCACCGGCAAGCTGCGCCCGGGTCTGAAGGTGGCCGCCCGTGATGCGGCGCCGGCCAGCGGTGCCAAGCCTGCCGATGCGCCTGCGCCGGTCGCGACCGAGGAACACGGCGGATGAAGCTGTCCGACGTTTCCATCCAGCGGCCGGTGTTCGCCGTAGTGATGAGCCTGCTGCTGCTGGTGCTGGGCATCATGTCCTTCACCCGCCTCACGCTGCGCGAACTGCCGGCCATCGACCCGCCCATCGTGTCGGTCTCGGTCGACTACACCGGTGCCTCGGCAGCGGTCATCGAAAGCCGGATCACCCAGGTGCTGGAAGATGCGCTCGCCGGCATCGAAGGCATCGATACCATCAACGCGCGCAGCACCAACGGCCGCTCGCAGGTCAGCATCGAGTTCACCTCCAACCGCGATATCGAGGCCGCGGCCAATGACGTGCGCGATGCCGTCAGCCGGGTTGCCGACCGCATGCCGGAAGAGGCACGCCCGCCGGAGATCGCCAAGGTCGAGAGCGATGCCGATCCGATCATCTGGTTCAACATGGTCTCCTCGACCATGGATACGCTGGAGCTGAGCGACTACGCCGACCGCTATGTGGTCGACCGCTTTTCCAGCCTCGATGGCGTCGCCCAGGTCCGTATCGGTGGTCGCCAGCGCTATGCGATGCGCATCTGGCTGGACCGCGATCAGCTGGCTGCGCGTGGACTGACCACCGGTGATGTGGAAACCGCGCTGCGCAACGAGAACGTGGAACTGCCCGCCGGGCGCATCGAATCCACCGACCGCGATTTCACCCTGCGCGTGGAACGCAATTACATCAAGCCCGAAGACTTCGCGACCATCCCGCTGGGCAAGGGCAGCGACGGTTACGTCGTGCGCATGGGCGACGTGGCGAAGATCGAGCTGGCGTCGGCCGAGCGCCGCGCCTATTACCGCAGCAATGGCGAGCCGGGCATCGGCCTGGGCATCGTCAAGACCTCCACCGCGAACTCGCTGGACGTCGCGCGCACCGCGCGCGCCGAAGCCGAGCGGGTCGCGTTGACGCTGCCCAAGGGCACGCAGATCTTCGTTGCCTTCGACAACACCACCTTCATCGAAGCGGCCGTCGATCGCGTCTATGCCACATTGGTGGAGGCGATGATCCTGGTGCTGGCGGTGATCTGGCTGTTCCTCGGCAGCTTCCGCGCAGCACTGATTCCGGCCGTGACGGTACCGGTGTGCCTGGTGGCCGCATTCATCGCACTGTACGCGTTCGATTTCTCGATCAACCTGCTGACATTGCTGGCGCTGGTGCTGTGCATCGGCCTGGTGGTCGACGATGCGATCGTGGTGGTGGAGAACGTGCAGCGCCGGATCGATCTGGGTGAGCCGCCGCTGGTGGCGTCCAAGCGCGGTACCGCGCAGGTGGCCTTCGCGGTGATCGCGACCACCGCGGTGCTGGTGGCGGTGTTCCTGCCGGTCGGTTTCCTCGAGGGCAACACCGGACGCCTGTTCCGCGAGCTGGCGGTGGCGCTGGCCGCGGCCGTGGCGCTGTCCGCGTTCGTGGCGTTGACGCTGACACCGATGATGGCCTCCAAACTGCTCAAGCCGCATACCGGGCAGGCGCCGCGTGGCCTGCATGGCTTCGTCAACCGCAACCTGGAGCGGCTGGCCGGCACCTATGGCCGCATCCTGCAGCGCCACGTCGATCGCACCTGGATCTACCTGCTGGTGATGGCGGCGGCATTGGCTGCCAGCTGGCTGCTGATCAAGGTGCTGCCCTCGGAACTGGCGCCAGCCGAAGACCGTGGCTCGTTCCAGATCATGATCGACGGCCCGGAAGGCGCAGGCTACGACTACACCGTGCAGCAGGTGCAGCAGGTCGAAGCGATGCTGGCGCCCCACGTCGGAGCGGACAAGCCGATCGTGCGCGCCAACCCGCGCGTGCCCGGTGGCTGGGGCGCAAGCGAGGAAATGCACACCGGCCGGGTGAGCATCTTCCTGCAGCCGTGGCGCCAGCGCAGCGAAGGCACCCCGGAGGTCGCCAATGAGCTGCAGAAGGAGCTGGACACCATCCAGGGCGTGCGCGTGCGCACGCAGGTCGGCGGTGGCCTGGTCCGCAGCGGCGGCCAGCCCTTCCAGATCGTGCTGGGAGGCCCGGAGTACGCCGAGATCGCGCAGTGGCGCGACCGCATCCTGCTGCGCATGGCCGACAATCCCGGCCTGGTCGGCCCCGACTCGGACTACAAGGAAACCCGCCCGCAGATGCGGGTGAACATCGACCGCCAGCGCGCGGCCGACCTGGGCGTGCCGGTCACCGCAATCGGCTCGGCGCTGGAAACGATGATGGGCTCGCGTCGCGTCACCACCTTCGTCGACAACGGCGAAGAGTACGACGTGCTGGTCCAGGCGGGCCGCGACGGACGCGCCACGCCGGCCGATCTGGCCGCGATCCGCGTGCGTGCCACCTCCGGTGAGCTGGTGCCCTTGTCGAACCTGGTCACCCTGAGCGAGGTTGCCGAGGCAGGCACCTTGAACCGCTTCAACCGCCTGCGCTCGATCACCATCAGCGCAGGCCTTGCGCCGGGCTACCCGTTGGGCGAGGCCATTGCCTGGGCACAGAACGTCGCGCGCGAGGAGCTGCCGCAGTACGCGCAGGTGAACTGGAAGGGCGAGTCGCGCGAGTACCAGAGCGCGGGCGGTGCGGTCCTGCTGACCTTCGCCATGGCCCTGCTGGTGGTGTACCTGGTGCTGGCCGCACAGTTCGAGAGCTTCATCCATCCGCTGACGATCATGCTGACGGTACCGCTGGGCGTGCTCGGCGCGCTGGTCGGCCTGTGGTTGAGCGGGGGCACAGTGAACCTGTTCAGCCAGATCGGCATCGTGATGCTGGTCGGCCTGGCGGCGAAGAACGGCATCCTGATCGTCGAGTTCGCCAACCAGCTGCGTGACGACGGCCGCAGCGTGCGCGAGGCCATCATCGAATCATCGATGGTGCGCCTGCGTCCGATCCTGATGACGTCCATCGCCACCGTGGTCGGCGCGATTCCGCTGGTGGTGGCCGGTGGACCGGGTTCGGCGAGCCGTGGCACGATCGGTATCGTGATCATCTTCGGCGTCACCCTGTCCACCTTCCTGTCGCTGTTCGTGGTGCCGGCGTTCTACGCACGCCTGGCCCCGTACACGCGCTCGCCGGAAGCAGTGAAGCGCGAGCTGGAAAAGCAGGAAGCAGCGTCGCCCTCGGTGGGCGGGCATGCCTGACCGTCGCGCCGACGGGGGCGGATCCCTTTCCCCGCAGGAAAGGGCCCCGACCCCAGTGCTGCGCGGCGACGGTTTCCAGCTGCGTCCATGGCGCGGCGGCGACCTCGAATCGCTGCTGCGTCATGCCAACGATGCCGAGGTGTCACGCGGCCTGCGCGATCGCTTCCCCTACCCCTACACACGTGAGGACGGTGAGGCGTTCCTTGCCGGTCGCGTGTTGACCCCGGGCACCCTGGCACTGGCCATCGAGATCGACGGCCAGGCCTGCGGCAGCATCGGTGCCCAGCCGGGCGTGGCCGAGCGTGGGCATACCGGCGAGCTGGGCTACTGGCTTGGTCGGGCGTACTGGGGGCGGGGCATCATGACCCGCGTGGTGGGCGTCTTCGCGCCGTGGGTGATGGACGAACTGCGCCTGTTCAGGCTTCAGGCCACCGTGGTGGACTTCAATCTGGGGTCGGCCCGGGTGCTGGAAAAGAACGGTTTCCAGGAAGAGGGCGTGGAGCGCTGCGCCATCTACAAGCGCGGCACCCTGCATGACCTGCGCCGGTTCGCGCGGGTGCGCACCGAGCTGCCCTGAACGGAGCCGGGGGGGGGGGGGCGCGCGCCCCCCCCCGGCACGGGGCCGCCCGCCGCGCCCCGCCGCCCCCGGCCGCCCCGGCGGCCAGGGCCCACACCGGCACGA
>NZ_JBRRES010000046.1:0-27781 GCF_056760395.1 Stenotrophomonas sp. STEN009
CGCCGCCCCCGGGCGGCGGGCGGGGGCCCCCCGGCCCCCGCGGGCTCGTTCACCCCCCCCGCGGCCCCCCCCCCCCCCCCCGGGTCTGCGTCCCGGGGCAGCGCGGGGTCCTGCCCGGCGCTGCCGGTGCATGAACCGGGAGCAACAGCGTGTGCCGCCAGCGGTGCTGTCGACCTGCCGCACACGGGGGCGGGACTACCCTAGCAGCTACCTTTCTCGCAGGAGTTCCCATGCGGGTCTCCCCTTTGTGCAGCGTTGCCGTCGGTATTGCCAGTGCCCTGATCCTGTCGGCCTGCGGTGGCCGCGCCGCCGACAGCACCGTGCTGCGCGAGTCCTTCGATTCCGGCGACACCTTCTCCCGGACGGTCGACAGCCGCCCGGCCGATGCCTGTGAAGCGGCGCGACGGGCCCTGCTCAGCCAGGGCTATGCGATCGCCCGCGTCGATGACGCGCAGGTGGAGGGGAGCAAGAACTTCCAGCCACGCGAGGACGATCACGAGCAACTGGTACTCCGCATCTCCTGCGCGCCGCGTGGCAGCCAGTCGCTGGTGTTCGTCAGCGCGGTGCAGGACCGCTACGCGTTGAAGAAGAGCCCGACCTCGGCCAGCGTGGGCGTGGGCGCGCTGGGTTCGGTGTCGCTGCCGTTCGGCAGCAATGACGATTCCCTGGTGAAGGTCGCCAGCAGCACCATCACCGATGCCGACTTCTACCGCCGGTTCTTCCAGCGCCTGCAGCAGTACCTGCCGGCCGCCCCCGGTGAGGCGCCGCCGGTTCCGGAACGGCTGCCCGCTCCCCCCGTATCGGAGCCGGCGGCGGCGACGGATCAGGGTTGAGCGTGCGGCGTGGGTTGATGGTCATGGCCCTGCTGCTGGCTTCGCCGGCAGGCAGCGCGGCGGCGGCCGCGGACTGCGCGCAGGGCCTGCTGCAGCGGCTGGGCTGGCGGTTTGAAGTGGCTGCGGTCAGTGCGCCGCAGATCCAGGGTGGCCCGGTGTGCACCCGGGCATCGCTGGCCGAGGCGCAGGCCGCAGGTGATCTGCGTGTGCGATGGCCGCAGACGCTGGACGGGGCGCAGCGCGAGGCGCTGCTGCAGCAGCTGCTGGAGGATCCTGCCACGGTCTGTGCCTATGCCTTCGAACTGGGCGCGGCGACCCGGCGGGCCGCCACGTCGCTGCAGGGCAACCCGCAGTTCCGCTTCTCCGGCGCACAGCTGGGCTGGATCGGCTTCGGGATGCAGGGCGCACGGGCGCAGGGGTGGCAACGCGTGCGCAGCTTCGGCCGCGGCTACGTTCCCGTGGATGGCAACAGCCGCGCGCTGCAGGCGTTCTACGGCGGTGCGGTGCGTGCCGAATGCGGTGTCGGCCGCCAGGTCGCGCAGCTGGCAACGCAGCGTGAGCTGTATGGCGATGCTGCGTTCGACGCGGAGTTCACCGCAGGCGAACTGTCGATCGGCACCTTCATCGCGCTGCACGGCACCGACAGTGTCCTGCTCGGTGCGCATGCGGGCGACTTCCTTGCCGACGGCAAAGCCGTGCGCACCTCGGTGAGGGGACGTCAGGCCTTCGCGGGCCTGCCCGGCTTCATCGAACACGTGTACGACAAGAGCACGCTGGACGATCTGAGCAACCAGGCCGAGAACTTCGTCGTGGTCGACGTCGGGCCGGATGCAGCACAGGCGCTTGCCCGCCACGGAGGCCTGGCCTGGTACGACCAGCGCAATGCCGAGCTGTGGCAACTGGCGCAGGGGCTGCCGCGGGTGGGGCGGCGCTATTTCGAGCGGCTCCTGTTCGAACGCGACCCCGGACTGCGGGCGCGCCTTCCAGCGCGCTACCACGCCCGCCTGGCACGCATGGACCAGGTGCTGGACGATCCGTTCTACCAGCAGTTCGTGATCTACGTGCATCCGCGCGGTATACGTCCCATCGGCTACCACATCGCCCGGCTGCTCGACCGCAATCCACGGACGCCGTTTTCGATCGACCTGGCGGTGCACAATCTGCATACCACGCTCTACCGGCGTTGGCGCGAGGCGCAGCTGCGCCACTGTGCGTCAACCGGCAGGCCAGGCAGCCTGACCCTAGACCCCAACTGAAGGTGAAACAATGGATATTGCAATGATCGGCCTTGGCCGCATGGGCGCCAACATGGCCCAGCGCCTGCATCGCGGCGGCCACCGCGTGGTCGGCTACGACCCGGGCGAAGGCGCCCGCCAGCGCGCCGCGGAGGCCGGCATCGAAGTAGTCGATTCGCTGGCCGCCGCGGTCGCCGCGCTGCCGGTGCCGCGCGTGCTGTGGTTGATGGTGCCGGCGGGCGAAACGGTCGACCAGACGCTCAGCCAGCTGACCCCGCACCTGGCCGAGGGTGACATCGTCATTGACGGCGGAAACTCCAATTACCAGGACTCGATCCGCCGCGCCAAGGCGCTGGCCGAGGACGACCTGGGCTACGTCGACTGCGGCACCAGCGGCGGCATCTGGGGCCTGCAGGAGGGCTACAGCCTGATGGTCGGTGGTGAGGCGAAGGTGGTGGAGCAGGTTGCGCCGCTGCTGCGCACACTGGCGCCGGCGGAGGATCGGGGTTGGGCACGCGTCGGTCCTCCCGGTGCGGGCCATTTCACCAAGATGGTCCACAACGGCATCGAGTACGGAATGATGCAGGCCTACGCCGAAGGCTTCGCACTGATGGAACGCAAGCAGGACATGGAGCTGGACCTGGCGCAGGTTGCCGAGGTCTGGCGCCATGGCAGCGTGGTGCGTTCGTGGTTGCTGGACCTGAGTGCCGAGGCGCTCAAGCGCAATCCGTCGCTGGATGGCATCGCCCCCTACGTGGAGGATTCCGGCGAAGGCCGCTGGACCGTGGCCGAAGCGATCGCGCTGGATGTGCCGGCGCCGGTGATCACGCTCTCGCTGCTGGAACGCCTGCGGTCGCGCGAGTCGAATTCGTTCACTGACCGCCTGCTGGCGGCGATGCGCAATGAATTCGGTGGGCATGCGATCAAGAAGTCGTAAGCGCCAGGACCGGAGCCCTTCGGCGCTGCCGTGGGGTTCCGGGCCGCGGACCGCGATCAGTTCAGTGCGATGCGCCGGGCCTTGCAAGCGCTGTCCCTGCCAGCCTGCAGCAAGCGCATTACCTGCAGCGCCTGCAATGGGCTGACCGTGGGTTCACCGTCACCCTGCATCGCCGCAGCGAACTGGGCATACAGGCGGCGATAGTCGCCCGGCAGGTTGTCGACCGTGCTGCGTTGCACGTTGTCCTCGGCATCGCAGTACACCCGCTCGCCGTGACGCGGGTCGATGCCCCAGCCCGGCGCGCCCGGCGCAACGCCGCGGCGCAGCTGTGCTTCCTGTACGTCCAGGCCCTGCTTGATCCAGCTGGCGCGGCTGCCGTGCACGGCGAACCGAGGCGTCGGTGCCGCCACCAGCGAACCGGCATGGAGGATCGCGCGGTGCCTCGGGTAATGCAGCACCGCATGGAAGTAATCGATGCCGCTGCCGCCTTCGCGCTGCACCGCCAGGTCCGCGTCGATCGCCTGCGGCCAGCCGAACAGCACCAGCATCTGATCCAGCAGATGCGGTGCAAGGTCATACCACAGGCCACTGCCAGGCCCCTCCTGCTCCCGCCAGCGCTCGCGCACGTGGGGGCGGTAGCGATCGAAATGCGCATGGCATTCGGCGACTTCGCCGAGCGCACCTTCGGCCAGCAAGGCCTGCAACGTCAGGAAATCGGCGTCGAAACGGCGATTCTGGAACACCGTGACGATGCGGTCTGCATCGCGCGCCGCCGCCAGCACGGCTTCGGCTTCGGCCACGTCCAGTGCGAAGGGTTTGTCCACCAGCACATGCTTGCCTGCGGCCAGCGCGGCCATCGCCAATGGTGCGTGCTGGTCATTCGGCGTGGCAATCACCACCGCGTCCACCGCCGGATCGTCGAATACGTCCCGGGGTGCCGCGCGCACATGTACATCGCTGAACGTGCGCAGCAGCAGGTCGCGCTGCGAACTGACCACGCTGTGCAGGGTCAGTCCCGGGGTGTGCTGGATCAGCGGCGCGTGGAAAACGCGGCCGGCGAGGCCATACCCGATCAGGGCCAGTTGCAGGTCAGGGCGCATGGCAGTGCTCCGCGCAGATCAGGCATGCAGGGTAAACGACGGGGGCCAGGATCCAAAGCTGAACGGTTGCGTTGAAAACCGGCGCGATTCACGGCGGCGTGACCGTAGCGCCACGCCTGCTGCACGGCGCTGCGGCCACACTGACCCCACATTCCGCAGGAGGTAACACACGATGAACAACCCGACCCGTACGCTGATTGCTTCGGCCCTCACCCTGGGCCTGGCGCTGTCCTCCTCGGCTGCATTCGCCAAGGATCCGGCAGCCAAGAGTCCGCCTGCCACCGACCATTCGGCGATGACCCACGCCGATCGCCACGACTCCAACGAGCCGGTGACCGACACCTGGATCACCACCAAGGTGAAGGCCGACCTGCTGGCCAGCAGCAATGTGCCGGGCACCGAGGTCAAGGTGGAAACCGTGAATGGCGTCGTCAGCCTCAGCGGCACGGTGGCGACCCAGGCCGAGCATGACAAGGCCGTCACTACGGCCAAGGGCATCAAGGGCGTCACCCGCGTTGATGCCAGCGCGCTGAAGGTCAACGCGGCGGCCAAGCGCTGATCCCGTGCGCCGCCCCGCCGGGGCGCCGCAGTACAGCTGGCAGTACAGCTGCATGACGGTGGAGCCGGGCCAGCCCCGGCTCCACCCATCGTGTTTTCTGGAGCGTTCAGCTGCCGGGGCCAGACGTTCCAGAGGTGTGACCGCCTGCGCTATATTGCCGGTTCCGCCGCAGCTGGGCCTGTCCGGGCCCATCCCTCTGCGGCCGTGCTGATGAGGAACTATGGCGCTGGTGTTCAGTGACGACATCTGGGATCGCTGGCGATTGCCGGCCTTGGCGCTGGCCGCCGCCGCGATCATCGTCGTGCCGTGGTTGACCCAGCGCAAGCTTCAGCGTGAGAACGAAGAAGCCATGGCCTGGGTGACGCATACGCAGGCGGTTGGCGTGGCGCTCCAACAGTTGCAGGCCGATGTGCGCGATGTCGAGTCGGCGGCGTTGACGCTGTCCAAGGGCGTGGACGCGCCCGGTCTGCGCGAGCGCATGGCCAAGGCCAACGAGATTCCCGGCCGACTCGCAGAGCTGGGCCGGATGACACGCGATAATCCTGAGCAGCTGATCCGCATCGGTCGCATCGAGTCCATGCTGGAAGGGCGGCTGGCGGTGGCGCGCGCGCTGGCCAAGGCCGAACCGAACAGTGACCAGCGCGCGCTGGTACAGGACCTGAGCACCCGTTACCCGATCCGCAGCGTGGTTGAAGAGCTGCAGAACAGCGAGCAGGCGCTGCTGGCCGAGCGGGCCGAACAGGCTGCGCGGCAGCGCAGGCAGACCGAATTCGTCTCGTGGAGCTCGCTGGTGGTACAGCTGGCGCTGCTCGGCCTGGTGCTCTGGCTGCTGCAGCGGCAGATCGGTCGCCGCCTGCAGGCCGAACGGCAGTCGCTGCGCTCGGCCGCGCGCGCTGCCTCAGTACTGCAGACCGTGCGTGAGCCGATCGTGCTGCTCGACCGCGAGCTGCGCGTGCAGCTGCACAATCCGGCCTTTGCCGAGTTGTACGGCCTGCAGGACGAACGTGCCGATGGCCTGCTGCTGGATGACGTCGGCGACGGCGCCTGGCGGGACGCCGTCGTGCGCCAGCGCCTGGTCGATGTGCTGCTGCGCGGGCGCGAGCTGTGGGACTTCGAGCACGAACAGCGCACCTCCGAGGGCGTGGTGCGCTACATGCTGCTCAACGCGCGGCGCATGCCGCTGCCGGATACCGACGATGAAGTGGTGTTGCTGACCGTCAGCGATGTCACCGTGCAGCGCGCCGTGCAGTCGCGTGTGGAGGAACTGAACCGCCAGCTGGAAGGCAAGGTGGCGCAGGTCTCGGAGGTCAATCGCGAGCTGGAAGCATTCAGCTATTCGGTGTCGCATGACCTGCGCGCGCCGCTGCGCCACGTTGCCGGCTTCTCCGACAAGCTGTCGCGCCACCTGGGCGAGAGCGCCGACGAGAAGAGCCTGCATTACCTTGGGGTGATCTCCAGCTCGGCGCGGCGCATGGCGACGCTGATCGACGATCTGCTGGTCTATTCGCGGCTGGGGCGCGCAGCGATGCGCCAGCAGGCAGTGGACATGCAGTCGCTGGTGTCCGATACCCGTGCGATGCTCGATTCCAACCTGCAGGCCGAGGCTGAAAGCAGTGGCCAGGTCCATCACGTCGAATGGAACATCGCACCGCTGCCGATCGTGGTGGCCGATGAGAACATGATGCGCCAGGTGTGGCTGAACCTGCTCGGCAACGCGGTCAAGTATTCCAGCAACCGCGAACCGGCGAAGATCCGCGTGGATTACCAGCCGCAGCCTGATGGCGGCCATCAGTTCACGGTCAGCGACAATGGTGCAGGCTTTGACATGGCCTATGCCGGAAAGCTGTTCGGCGTGTTCCAGCGCCTGCACAAGGCCAGTGATTACCCCGGTACCGGCATCGGCCTGGCCAGCGTACGCCGCGTGCTGACCCGTCATGGAGGCCGGGTCTGGGCCGAAGCCGAGCCGGACGCCGGCGCAACCTTCCACTTCTACCTGCCTCCCGCGCTCGACGCGGACAAACAAGGTCCCTCCGCATGACGACTCTGCGCACCATCCTTCTTGCCGAAGACAGCCCGGCCGATGCCGAGATGGCGATCGACGCCCTGCAGGAAGCCCGCCTGGCCAATCCCATCGTGCACGTCGAGGACGGCGTGGAGGTCATGGACTACCTGCTGCGGCGCGGTACCTTCGCCAGCCGCGAGGAGGGCCTGCCGGCGGTGCTGCTGCTGGACATCAAGATGCCGCGCATGGACGGCCTGGAAGTGCTGCGGCAGATCCGTGAGCACGAGGAGCTCAAGCGCCTTCCCGTGGTGATCCTGTCGTCCTCGCGCGAAGAGAGCGATCTGGCCCGCAGCTGGGACATGGGCGTGAACGCCTACGTGGTCAAGCCGGTGGACGTGGACCAGTTCTTCGGTGCCGTGCAGACCCTGGGCAAGTTCTGGGCACTGATCAACCAGGCACCGGAACTCGAGTAAGCCCATGCCCCTGACCGGTCCCTCCCTCGGGGCACTGCGCATCCTGCTGGTGGAGGATTCGCCGGAAGACGCCGAGCTGATGTCCGAACAGATGCTGGATGCGGGCCTGGAAGCCCGCTTCGAGCGCGTTGAGAGCGAGGCGGAACTGCGCCAGGCGCTGGCCTCCTTCCAGCCGGATATCGTGCTGTCCGACCTGAGCATGCCGGGTTTCTCCGGCGACGATGCCTTGCGCATCGTGCGCGAGACGGCGCCGGATGTTCCCTTCATCTTCGTCTCGGGCACGATGGGTGAGGAGAATGCAGTGGCGGCGCTGCAGAAGGGCGCCAACGACTACATCATCAAGCACCAGCCGGCGCGCCTGCCGTCGGCGGTGGCCCGTGCGATCCGCGAGGCGCGCAGCGCGGTGGAGCGTTCGCGCGTGGAGACCGAGCTGATGCGCGCGCAACGGCTGGAAAGCCTTTCGCTGCTCGCCGCTGGCCTCAGCCACGACCTGCGCAACATCCTGCAGCCGCTGCTGATCATGCCGGACCTGCTGAAGGCGCGCACCGATGATCCGCAGCTGCACCACCTTGCGGATGTGATCGCCGAGTGCGGCCGCCGCGGTCATGAAATGGCGGAATCGATGTTGTCGTTCGTCCGTGGCTCGCGCAAGCCCAGCGAACGCGTGCAGATCGACGGCCTGTTCGACGCGGTGGCGCTGCTGCTGCGCAGCAACGTGCCCGATGCGGTGCGCCTGCACCTGCAGGTGGAGGATGAGGGCCTGGCGGTCGATGCGAACTACACCGAGCTGCAGCAGGTGCTGTTGAACCTGGCACTCAATGCGATCCAGGCAATGCCCAGCGGCGGCCGCCTGAGCCTGACCGCAAGCCATGCCGGCGAGCGCGACGGTGTGGACTGGATGCGCATCGCCGTGGCCGATGAAGGCATTGGCATGGATGCCGATACGCTCTCGCATCTGTTCAATCCCTTCTTCACCACCAAGGCGGACGGTACCGGCCTGGGCCTGATTTCCTGCAAGCGCATCGTCGAAGGTGCTGGCGGCAGCATCACGGTCACCAGCCAGCCGGGGCAGGGCACCTGTTTCGAGCTGCGCCTGCCGATGCGTGACGCCATCGAGAGCGGCGAGCCGATCGAGCAGCTGGTGGCACTCGGCAGTGGCCAGTCGATCCTGGTGGTCGATGGCGAAGCCACGCGCCTGTCGCTGCTGGGCAACGCGCTGTCCAGCCAGGGATATCAGCTGCAGCTGGCTTCCGATGGACCGGCGGCGTTGCGCTGGATGCAGCAGGAGGCGATGCCGGCGCTGGTGATCGCCGATGCCGGCTCCAAACTGCTGCCGGCCAGCCAACTGCTGGGCGAAATGGCCGGACTGGGTTACCGGGGGCCGGCGCTGGTGCTGGAAGACGCGTCAGTGGACGTTCCGGCCGATGCATTCCCTGATGGCATCGAGGTGCATGTGCTGCGCAAGCCGTTGCAGATGCAGCAGGTGTTCCGCGCTGTGGCAGAGGCACTGGGCTGAATCTGCGTCGCCGGGCATGGCCCGGCGGCAGGTCACGCCGGCCGTTCCGGGGTCTCCCACGGGAAGCGTGGCAGGCTGTCCACGGCCTGTTCCAGCCGCCGTGACCAGTTCTGGTGGATGTCCGCGTACAGGGGCGAGTCCGCGCCCAGCCGCAGCTGCTGGGCGATCCGCAGCTCGCCGTCGCGCAGCAATGCCAGATCGATCGGCAGGCCGACCGAGAGGTTGGAACGGATGGTCGAATCCAGCGACACGATCGCCGTGCGCGCGGCGTCCTCAAGGCGCGTGGCCGGGCTGAGGATGCGGTCGAGGATCGGCTTGCCATACTTGGACTCGCCGATCTGCAGGTAGGGGGTCTCCGGCGAGGCGGCGATGGCATTGCCCAGCGGGTAGATCATGTACAGGCCGGGGCGTTCGCCGGCGACCTGGCCGCCGAAGATCAGCGTGGCCTGGGTGTTGACGCCGTCATGGCCGTGCTCGCTGTGGCCGCCGTGCACCTGGCTGTCCACCAGCAGGCGACCGACATAGGCCGCCGCTTCGAACAGATGGGTCATGTCGCGCAGGTTGGGCGTGCGCAGTTCCCCGGCGTCCCGGGTCAGGCGCGAGACCAGCAACTGGGTGGTGGCCAGGTTGCCAGCCGCCATCAACACGTAGGCCGCCTGGCCGGGATACTCGAACACGTGCAGCTTGCGGTGCACGCGCACATCGTCCAGCGAGGCATTGGTCCGGGTGTCGGCGGCGAAGACCAGGCCCTGGTCCACCTCGATTCCAACGCAATAGGTCATGTCGGTGCCCTATCATGTGCGTCCCGGATTGTAGGCAGGCCGCCGTGACGACGGCATGCCCACGCCCCCCAGACCCGTCACCTGAACCGCATGACCACCGTGCTCCTCAGCCTGGGCAGCAACGTCCAGCCCCGCCGCCATCTCCACGCCGCGGTGGCGGCCCTGCGCGAGCGTTTCGGCGCGTTGCAGGTGTCTCCGGCCTACCGCACGGCCGCGGTCGGCTTCGATGGCCCGGCCTTCCTCAACAATGGCGTGCTGATCCAGACCGATCTGCCGCTGCAGGCGCTGGATGATTGGCTGCACGCACTGGAAGACGCCCACGGTCGTGATCGCAGTGGTCCGCGCTTCTCCGACCGTACCCTGGACATCGACGTGGTGTTCTACGGCAACCACATCGTGGAAGGCCCGGGCCATCTGCGCATTCCGCGCCCCGAGCTGAAGCACGCCTTCGTGCTGAAGCCGCTGGCGGACATCGCGCCGGACTTCATCGACCCGGTCAGCGGCCTGGCCCTGGCGGCGCTGTGGCGCGCACACGCTCAGTTTGGCGAGGCATTCGAGGTGGTTGACCTGGAATGAGGGCCGCTGCGCTCGCCTACGTAGATCGGTAGCGCCGGGCCATGCCCGGCGGACTTCAACTCACCGTGCGTCCGCCATCCACGCGCAGGGTGTGGCCGGTGACGAAGCTGGCCTCGGCCACCAGCCAGTACACCGCCTCGGCGATCTCCTCGACCGTGCCGGTGCGTGCCAGCGGCGTGCGCGCCAGCAGGGCCTCGCGGGCGAAATCGTCCTTTCCCTGCTCGGGCCACAGGATCGCACCGGGGGCGACCGCATTGACCCGCACTTTCGGCGCCAGTTCCAGCGCCAGTGACCGGGTGGCCATCTCCAGTGCGGCCTTGGCCATGGTGTAGGCCACATGGTCGCGCATCGGGTCGGTGCCGTGCAGATCGGTCAGATTGACGATGCAGCCCTGCTGGCGGCGCAGGTACGGCGCGGCCGCCTGTGACAGCAGCAGCGGTGCACGCGCATTGACCGCGTACAGCTCATCCATCGCTTCGGCGGTCACCTGGCCGAGCGGGGTGGGGAAGAAGTTGGACGCGTTGTTGACCAGCGCATCGAGGCGGCCGAAGTGGGCCACGGCCTGTTCGACCAGATCGGGCAGGGTGCCGGCATCGCGCAGGTCGGCCTGCAGGGCCAGCACACTGCCCGGACGGACGTTGTCCAGGTCGAAGGCGGCCTGCTGCAGCTCGGCGCTGGACGTGTTGGCATGCAGCACCACCGACCAGCCACAGGCGTGGAACTGGCGTGCGATGGCGGCGCCGATCCGGCGCGCGCTGCCGGTGATCAGGGCCACGGGGGCGGTTTCGCTCATCGAGGGTCCTCCAAGGCTCGGCTATCCTGTGCACCATTGTCACCGCATTCGAAGACGCCATGCAGCCTACCTTCCCTCTGCCCGATGCCGACGCCCTGGCCCACAGCGACCAGCTGGCCGCCGCACTGCGCGCTGAAATCCTCGCCCAGGGGGGCGCGATGCCGTTTTCCCGCTTCATGGAACTGTGCCTGTACGCACCCGGGTGGGGCTATTACAGCGCCGGTTCCAGCAAGTTCGGTGGCGGTGGTGACTTCACCACCGCGCCCGAGCTGGGCGGCCTGTTCGCCGGCAGCGTGGCCAATGCGCTGGCGCCGGTGTTCGCCCAGCTCGGTGCGCAGTCGCGGATGCTGGAGCTGGGCGGCGGCACCGGTGCCTTCGCCGAAGCCGTGCTGCTGCGGCTGGCCGAGCTGGATGCGGTGCCTTCGCGTTATGCCATCCTTGAACCCAGTGCCGACCTGCGCCAGCGCCAGCAGCAGCGCCTGCAACAGGCGCTGCCGGCAGAGCTGGCCACGCGCGTGGACTGGATCGAGCGTCCGTTCGAAGAGGACTGGGAAGGTGTGGTGTTCGCCAACGAGGTGATCGACGCACTTCCGACCCCGCGCTTCCTGATCAGGGACGGCGAGGTCTACGAGGAGACCGTGGAGCTGGACGCGGAGGGCAACTTCATCCGTGGCGCGCAGCCGGCCGATATTCTGCTCAACGGCGCCGTGCGCCACATCGAACGCTATCTCGAAAGGCCCTTCGCCGACGGATACCGCTCGGAGGTGCTGCCGCAGCTGCCGTACTGGCTGCAGGCAGTGGCTGGCGGCCTGCAACGTGGCGCGATGCTGTTCATCGACTACGGCTACAGCCGCAGCGAGTTCTACCAGCACGATCGCGACGACGGCACGGTGCGCGCCTTCTACCGCCACCACGTGCATAACGACGTGCATCGCTGGCCGGGCCTGCAGGACATCACGGCCTCGGTGGACTTCACCGCAATGGCCGAAGCGGGCCTGCACGGTGGCTTCGAGCTGGCGGGGTACTGCAGCCAGGCCAGCTTCCTGATCGGCAATGGCCTGGACCAGGTGCTGAGCCTGGCCGAGGAGCGTACCGATGAAGTGGGGCGCATCCAGCTGCGCGACCAGGTGAAGAAGCTGACCCTGCCGACCGGCATGGGCGAGCGCTTCCAGGCGATCGGCCTGCAGCGTGGAATCGACTTCGAGCCGGCGTTCGCGCTGGGCGATCTGAGCTGGCGCCTGTGAGCGCGACGCGCATGATCAAGCCGCTGCGGCGGCCGCGTCTATGGACTGCGCTGTGGGTGCTGGCCGTGCTGTTCGTGATCGTGGTCTGCCTGATTCCCCCGCCACCGATTCCCGTGCCGGAGAACGGCGACAAGGTCGAGCATTTCCTGGCGTACTTCATTCTGTCCGGCAGTGCCGTGCAGCTGTTCCGGCAAGGACGTCCGCTGCTGTGGGTCGGGCTGGGCCTGGTGCTGATGGGAATCGGGATCGAGTTCGCACAGGGGGCGCTGACACGCGACCGAATGGCCGACCCGATGGACGCCCTCGCCAACACGGTTGGCGTTCTTGCCGGATTGGGCCTCGCGCTGACCCCGCTGCACGACCTCCTGCTGCGCTGGCGGGGCTGACACGCCTTCCCTGGTTGAAGTGGAACCGGGCATGGCCCGGCTCCACAGCCTTCCGGTTACTTCTGCAGCGTCACTTCGTCCAGCACCCACATCGCCGGGCGGGTATCACCGGTGAAGTTGATGCACAGGTCGTCGGTGCCATGCGTGCCCTTCGGCAGCGTCGCACGCAGGCTCACGAAGCCATCGGCATCGGGCGTGGCCGGCAGCGGGACTTCGGCCAGCACCTTGCCCGTGCAGCTGCCCCGGCGGATCAGCATCTCGCCGTGCGCACGCCTGGCCTTCTCGAAGCGACGGTTCGGCTCGTCATGCGCCAGCTGGAAGTAGTAGGGGATGCGACCGGCGCGCACCTCCACGCTGCCGATGCCGTCCAGCTGCGCCTGTGGCCAGCGCCAGCAGGGCTGGAAGATGTCCACGTTGAAGGCCGCGCGTGCGCCCTCGCGCGGGCCATCGTCTTCCAGGCGCAGTACCAGGCCCTTGTTGCCAACGCAGCTGAGCAGTTCGTCGCTGCGGCGGGCGAGCAGCGATTGCGGAGTGAACGCGGCTACGGTGGGCTCTGCGGCCAGCATCCGGCCCTGGTAGAACGCTGCGGCCTGTACCGTGGCGGGCACCTTCGCGGTCAGCGGCTGCTGGTACAGCGGCGACTGCGCGGTCACCGGCTGGCCATCGGTGCTGTAGCGCACCTCGTAGCCCAGCGGGTTGGCCAGCGACACCGTCACCGTGCCTGCGGCGCGATCATCGTGGTACGCCACGCCCACTTCGAACGGCGTCTGTGCATAGGCGAGTCCCCATGCGCGGTAGCGCTGCAGCTGTGACGGCAGGCGTGCCAGGAAGTCGCGGAAGTCACGCTTCCCGGGCGGGCTCCAGCCGGTCTCGGCCACCGCCGCCAGGCGTGGGAACAGGTTGTGCTGCAGCCGCGCATAGCTGCGGGTGTGCTCGGTGAACATGTTCGCCTGCAGGCCGAGGATGTGTCCGCGCTTGTCGGCGGGCAGTTCGTCCGGCACCGGCTCGAAGTTGTAGAGCTTGCCGAGGTTGACCTGCGTGGGGCGGCCCGGCGGTTCATTGGGCGAGGCGGTCTGCAGGTAGTCCAGGTACAGGTAGCCGACCGGCGACATGATCACGTCATGGCCGGCGCTGGCAGCGGCCAGGCCGCCTTCGGTACCGCGCCAGGACATCACCGTAGCCTGGGGGGGCAGCCCGCCCTCGAGAATTTCGTCCCAGCCGATCAGGCGCCGGTCGTGTTCCTCCAGGAATGTCTCCAGGCGCTTGATGATGTGGCTCTGCATGGCCATCTCATCCTTGATGCCCAGCTCGCGCATGCGCTGCTGAATCTGCGCGGACGCCTCCCACTGGTCCTTTACGGCCTCGTCGCCACCCACGTGCACGTACTTCGCCGGGAACAGTGCGATCACCTCCTCCAGCACGTTCTCGAGGAAGGTCACGGTGCTGTCTTCCACGTTGAAGAGGTTGGGGAACACGCCCCATTCGCTGATCGGCTTCAGCGGCGTGCTGATCGAGCCCAGCTCCGGATAGGCGGCGATCGCGGCCGTGGCATGGCCCGGCACGTCGATTTCCGGAATCACCTGGATGTGCAGCTTGGCTGCATAGGCAATCACTTCACGGATCTGCTCCTGCGTGTAGAAACCGCAATACGGGTACTCCTGTCTGGTCACCGGATCGATGCCGCCATCGCCGGCCGGCAGGCGGCAGCTGCCGACCTCGGTCAGCTTCGGGTAGCGCTTGATCTCCATGCGCCAGCCCTGGTCATCCGTCAGGTGCCAATGGAAGGTGTTGAGCTTGTGCGCGGACATCGCATCAAGCACGCGCTTGATCTCGTCCAGGCTCTGGAAATGCCGTGCCGAGTCGAGCATGAAGCCCCGCCAGGGGAAACGCGGCGCATCCTGGATCTGCACGGCCGGCAGCGCGCCCTGGCTGCCGCCGGTGGCCAGCTGGGCCAGCGTGGTTGCGCCGTAGAACAGGCCGGTCTCGTTGCCGGCCTGCACCAGCACGCCCTGCGCGGTGCTGTCCAGCGTGTAGCTCTCGCCGCTGTCGCGGAAGGTGGGAATGATCTGGAAGCGGATGCCGCCTGCCTTGGCCGCAGCCTTGCCGGTAGCCAGCGCCAGGCGCGGGCCGCCGCTGCGCGCCAGCAGGTCGGCGAATTGGGTGGCGACCCGCTGTGCGGCCTCGCCGTCTGCGTACAGCGTGGTCGTGGCGGACACAGTGATGCCACTGCCCTGGCCGGGCTGCACGCTGGCGGGGGCAGGAATCAGCATCAGGCTGTTGGCGCGCAGCTGCGGGCCAGGAGCTTCAGCGGCGGGCACCGGATCGGCGGCGAAGGCCGGCAGGGCCGGCAGCAGGGCAAACAGGCTGCCCAGCAGCAGTGCGCCGTGCATCCTGGCGCGGAAGGGCTTGACCATCGGAACGACTCCTTGGAACGGTGCGATGAACGCTATACATGAAAAACGCCGGGCCCGGAATGACCCAGGCCCGGCGTGCGTGCACGACTCGGCGATGACGCGGCCGATGGATCAGTACTTGAAGCGGAAGTTGAGGTAGTACTGGCGGCCGTTGCTGTAGAACGACGTCGGAATGGCCGCGGTCTGGTAGTACTTGTAGGTCGGGTTGTTGAGGTTCAGCGCATCCAGGCTGATGCTCAGCCAGTCGGTGGCCTTGTAGCTCAACGAGGCCGACAGCGTGCCGAAATCATCCTGGTAGTACGGGTTGGTGCCCGACAGGCTGATCAGGAACGACGAGCGGTGCGTGTAGCTGACGCGTGCTCCGAAACGCTCGTTCTCGAAGTAGGCCCCCACGTTGTAGGTGTTCTTCGAGGTACCCAGCAGGTTGTGCGAACCGTCGGACCAGGTGTGGGCCGTGGTGCCGTTGGCGTAGGTGTAGTTGGCGTTGATGCCGAAGTACTCGCCGATCGGCTGCTCATAGGCCACTTCCACGCCGGTGACCTTGCCGTCGGCATTGATCGGGGTGGAGATCTGGTAGGTCTCGAGCTGGTTGGTCAGTTCGCTGTACAGCTGGCGCGAGACCACGTCGAAGGCGATGTAGTCCTTCATGTCCATGTGGTACGCACCGACCGACAGCAGGCCGCGCGGCATGAAGTACCACTCCAGGTTGGCGTCGAAGTTCGTGGACAGGGTCGGCTTCAGGTTCGGGTTGCCACCGCCGCCGGTCTTGTTCAGGTCCGAACCCCACGACGAAGCGCCCAGGGCCGAATAATCCGGCAGGGTCTGGGTCTGCGACGCGGCCACGCGCAGCACCAGCCTGTCGTCCAGGTCGAACTTGATGTTGGCGCTGGGCAGGACGCGGTTGCGCTTGTTCTGGAAGGCGGTGCGCTCCCACATGCCGAACAGGCTGCTCACATCGGCATCGGCGGCATTGCTGACCGCGTTGTAGGTGTCGATGTCCTGCTTGATGTTGACGTAGCGCAGGCCGACGTTGCCGCTCCACCAGTCGCCGCTGAAGTTGGCCTGCACGTAGCCGGCGAAGTTCTTCTCCTTCACCTTCCACTCGGCACCGTAGTTGTGGCGGCCGGTGGGGCCATCGTTGCCGGCCAGCCAGGTGGAGTTGTTGATGATCGCGTTCTTCAGTGCATCCGGCGTGTAGTACCAGATGTTGCGCGGGAAGGTGCCGCCGACATCACCGGCGAAGCCGCTGGGATAGTTGGCGGTGGCGCTGCCCTGCAGTGCGGACCAGATGTCACCCGGGGTCGCACCTTCCGGCGAGAGCGCTTCGCGTTCGTGGTCGGCGAAGCGCACGCCGAAGTCCACGGAGTTCAGCACGCCGGTGCCGAAATACTGGCTGAAGTCCAGCGTGGCCCAGTCTTCCTTGTCTTCGGCGCGGACCAGCTGGTTGCCCCACGTGCCGAAACTGGTGACGCCGCTGGGGCTGATGTCGCCGCCGATGTTCCAGTCCACCGGCGAACCGGCGCCGTGCGTTGCCCAGCTGGCACCGCCGCCCTGGCCGAGCGTGACTTCAGCAATGAACTGGCGCGGGGTTTCACCGGTGCCCTTGGTGGTACCGGCCTGGAACTTCATGTCCAGGGTGTCGTTGATCTGCCAGTCGGCGTCGAACGTGACGTAGTTGGTCTTGGCCGTGGCTTCACGGTAGATCATGTCGTAGACACCGTAGTTGGTGCCCGGGACGCCCGCGTAGGTGGCATTGCTCAGCACGCCGTCGGTCACGGTGTAGCCCGGGTTCGGCGCCTGCGACTTGGCGAAGTTGCCGCCCCACAGCATGAAATTGCGGTTGTAGTTGTTGGCTTCCAGCTTGGAGGAGAAGCCGCTAAGCGACAGGTTCAGCGTATCGGTCGGCTTGAACTGGATGGTCACCAGCCCGCCCTTGCGTTCGCGGGTCTGTTCGAACAGGGTCGAACCCAGCAGGCCGGGGACGGCCACGCCGATCAGGTCCGGATTGGTGAGGGCCACCGGATCATCGGCGCCGATCCGGGTGAAACCGCCCGGGATTTCCTGCGCCTCGCGGCGGAGCTCGCGCTTCTGGTAGAAGGCCTGCAGCATCACGCCGAAGTTGTTGGCGTCATTCTTGTAGTTGAACAGCGCCGAGTACTGCGGGTCGGTCGACTTGGCCTGGTCCGAACGGACCGCACCTACCGAGGCTTCCGCACTGAAGGGCTTGGCGAACTCCAGCGGCTTGCGCGTGATGATGTTGACGGTACCGGTGGTGCCGCCATCCTGCAGCTTGGCCTGCGAGGACTTGTTCACTTCCACCGAGCTCACCAGCTCGGAGGGCAGCAGCGAGTAGCTGACGCTGCGGCCGACGTTGTTGCCCTGGCTGAGCACGAACCAGTCGGCCGAGCCGACGGTGTGGCCGTTGATCAGGGTCTGGGTCAGGCTCGGGCTGGTGCCACGCAGGCTGACGCGGTCGGCTTCATCGAAGCCGCCTTCGTCGGCGCTGGACGAACTGATGTTGACGCCGGGCAGGCGCTGCAGGGTGTCGGCCACATTGTGCGCCGGCAGCTTGCCGACGTCTTCGGCGGTCACCACTTCCACGCGCGCGTTGGCTTCGCGCTTGGTATCCAGCGACTTCTCCATCGAGCCACGGATGCCGGTGACGGTCACGGTGTCCAGGTCGGTTGCGGTCGGCGCAGCCTGCTGGGCATGTGCGCTGAAAGCGAGGCAGCTGACGATGGCGGCCGAAAGCAGGGTCTTGCGGGTGTTCATGATGTCTCTCCTCATCACTCGATTGGGTGCCGGCGGCGGTGTTCGGTTGCGGTTGCGTTGACGTGCGCGGGGCGGCGGCGATGTCCCGTGCATTGGCGTGCCACGTACTGCGTGCTGCGATTGCGTTGAAGCCTGTTGCGGTGTCAGGCGGCCGACTGCTGCAGGTACCAGCTGGCAGCACCGACCACGCCCAGCTGGCCGTGCTCGACCACTTTCACCGGGATGCGTGCCAGTGCTTCGCCCATCGGCCCCTTCTGCAGGTAGCGCTCGACGAAGGTGCTGGTGCGCAGGTACTCGCGGATCTGCGGCAGGATGCCGCCGGCCAGATAGACGCCCCCATGGGCGCCGTAGAACAGGGCCATGTCGCCGATGGTGCTGCCGAGCAGGCCGCAGAACACATCCAGCGCCTTGCGTGCGTGCGCATCAGTGCCGGCCATCGCCGCGGCGGTGACCGCGTCCGGACTGGCCAGGGTGGGCTGCTGTCCCTGCAGGGCGCACACCGCGCGGTACAGGTTCATCAGGCCGGGGCCGGAGATTGCGTGCTCGATCGACACGTGAGCGCGCTCGCGCTGCATGTGGCGGACGATGGCCATTTCCAGTTCGGTGCTGGCGGCCAGCGTCGGTTGCCCGGCTTCGGTAGCCAGCACGACCGGGCCATGGGCGGTCGGGATCCACAGTGCCGCACCCAGGCCCGTACCCGGACCGACCACCAGGGTCGGTCCGCGCGGGGCGCTTTCCGGCCCACACAGGTGCAGGACGCCGCTGGCGTCGACCTGTGCCGCGGCATAGGCCACCGCTTCGAAGTCGTTGACGATGTGGACCTGCTGTACGCCGACGTCGGCCTCGATCTGCCGCGCGGACAGCGGCCAGGGCACGTTGGCAGTGATGACCGTCCCGTCTTCGCGCGCATAACCGGCCGTGGCCACCACGCAATGCGCCGGGCGCGGGCCGTCGCCCAGGAAGTCGGACAGGATCGCACTCAGGCCGGCGTGGTCGGCATTGCGATACTTGCGGTATTCCAGCACCTGCACCGGATGGGCGGCATCGCCGCTGGCCTGGACCCGGGCGACACGCACATGGGTGCCGCCGACGTCGGCGGCCAGGAACGAGGGCGCGACGCGGGACAGGACATGGGCCGGGGCGGGATGGCTGGCGGTCACGCGGGCTCCTGCTGAAGAGGGGGCCGGATCCGAGGGTGAGGCCGGCTGTTGGGCGGAGTCTGTAACCCCGCTGACAACGATGTCAACGAGTTCGTGACACTTTCGTTGCTGCGGCGCAACGAATGGGGTGTGCGGTAAACGTTTCCATGGCGTGAACAGCGCCTTCACGCCGGAGCCCTTGCTGCACGGGGCTCAACGGCTCCAGCGCATTCAGCACGCGACCGCACGCGGCGGTTGCGCGATGCAGCATGGCCTGCGCTGCCCCGCGCAGGGAAGTTGACAAACCGCCGTTGTCCATCGAAAGAATGTGACAACGTTGTTCCCAGCCACTCTCCGACGCCGCGTTCTGCGACCGTCGCCGCAGGAGCCCTCCTGATGTCCGCCGTCCCCGCTGCAAGCGCGCGCCCGAACGTGGCCACCTCCATCGCCATCGTCGGCGTCCTGTTCTTCCTGATCGGTTTCTTCACCTGGCTCAACGGCCCGCTGATCACCTTCGTCAAGCTGGCCTTCGAGCTCAGCGAGGTCGGCGCCTTCCTGGTGCTGATGGTGTTCTACCTGTCCTATTTCTTCCTGGCCCTGCCGTCGTCGTGGATCCTGCGCCGCACCGGCATGAAGAAGGGCCTCAGCCTGAGCCTGCTGGTGATGGCCGGCGGCGCGGCACTCTTCGGTGAATTCGCGACGCAGCGCTGGTACCCCGGCGCGCTGGGCGGGCTGTTCGTGATCGGCAGCGGCCTGGCCCTGCTGCAGACGGCGATCAATCCCTACATCTCCATCCTCGGCCCGATCGAGACCGCAGCGCGTCGCATCGCGCTGATGGGCATCTGCAACAAGATCGCCGGCATGCTGGCGCCGGTGCTGATCGGCACCCTGGTGCTGCATGGCATCGGTGACCTGGACAAGCAGGTACAGGCGGCCGACGCGGTCACCAAGGTGGCCCTGCTCAATGAGTTCGCCGCCAAGATCCATGCACCGTACCTGGCGATGGCCGGCCTGCTGGTGCTGCTGGCCGTCGCCGTACTGTTCTCGCCGCTGCCGGAGATCAAGTCCTCCGAGGCCAACGCCACCCCGACGGCCGCCGGCGCAGCCGAGCGCAGCAGCATCTTCCAGTTCCCGCACCTGTGGCTGGGCGTGCTCTGCCTGTTCGTGTATGTCGGCGTGGAAGTGATGGCCGGTGATGCCATCGGTACCTATGGCCACGGCTTCGACCTGCCGCTGGACCAGACCAAGATGTTCACCTCGTTGACCCTGGCGGCGATGCTGGCTGGCTACGTGGTGGGCCTGCTGCTGATTCCCCGGGTGGTTTCGCAGTCGCGCTACCTGACCGTTTCGGCGGTACTGGGCGTGGTGTTCTGCCTCGGTGCTTGGGCCACCCACGGCTACGTTTCGGTGGCCTTCGTGGCCCTGCTGGGCTTTGCCAACGCAATGATGTGGCCGGCCATCTTCCCGCTGGCGATCCGTGGCCTGGGCCGTTTCACCGAGACCGGCTCGGCGCTGCTGGTGATGGGTATCGCCGGTGGCGCGATCATTCCGCAGTTGTTCGCCGTGCTCAAGCAGCACATCGATTTCCAGCTGGTGTTCGTGCTGCTGATGGTGCCGTGCTACCTGTACATCCTGTTCTACTCGGTCATCGGCCACCGCGCCGGCCTGCCGCAGGAGCGCTGATAGGCGATGATGGACGGCAGCCAACCCCAGGGAAAACCCATGCGCAGAGCGACCATCAAGGACGTCGCGGAGAAGGCCAAGGTCTCTCTGAAGACCGTCTCGCGGGTGATCAACAACGAGCCCTCCGTGATGCAGGCCACCCGCGCACGGGTGCTGCGGGCGATCGCCGAGCTCGACTACGAGCCCGATCCGTCCGCGCGCAACCTGCGCAGCGGGACCACTTTCGTGATCGGGCTGGTCTACGACAACCCCAACCCGTACCACATCATCGGCGTGCAGAACGGCGTGCTGGCCGCGTGCCGGGAGACCGGCTTCGGCCTGCAGATCCATCCCTGCGACTCGAGCTCGCCCCTGTTGGCCGATGAACTGGCCGACTGGGTACAGCGCTCGCGCCTGGCCGGCCTGGTGCTGACCGCACCGATGTCCGAGCGCCGCGATCTGGTGCAGGCGCTGACCGCACGTGGCATCAAGCTGGTGCGCATCATCGCGGCGACCGAGGACCCGGCGGACGGAGCCTGCGTGTTCGTCGACGACCGCGAAGCGGCCTACGAGATCACCGAGCATCTGATCCAGCTGGGCCATCAGCGCATCGGCTTCCTGTGGGGTGGCAGCTCGCACCGCTCTTCCGGCGAACGTTATGCCGGCTACGAAGCGGCGCTGAAGGACTACGGCATGACCGTGGACAAGCATCTGGTGGTGCAGGGCGACTACACCTTCGACGACGGTTTCCGGGGCGCGCGCCGCCTGCTGGCGCTGCGCGAACCGCCCACCGCCATCTTCGGTTCCAACGATGAAATCGCTGCGGGCGTGCTGGCCGCTGCCAAATCGGCGGGGATGAACGTGCCCTACGACCTGTCCATTGCCGGCTTCGAGGACAGCCCGTTCTCGCGCCAGTCCTGGCCGCCATTGACTACCGCCAAGCAGGCCACCGAGGACATCGCACGCCACGCCGCGCGTCTGCTGATCGCGCAGCTGCGCAGCGATGCCTATGACGACGCGCCGGCACCGCTGCACAACCAGGGCTTCGTGCCGCAGCTGGTAGTGCGCGGGTCGACTGCGCCGATGCGTCCCGCCGGCGCCCGCCCACTCCCTTCCGATCCTGCCTGAGCCCGCCATGTCGCTGTCCGACCCCACCTCCACCCTGATGTTCGCCGAAGCCGCTGAAGCGGCCGACGTCGTCGCCCGCCAGTTCTCGCGCAACCACGCCACGATGGAGACGCTGGCTGCCAGCCTGCGCGCCGCGCCACCCCCGTTCGTGGTCACCTGCGCGCGCGGCAGCTCCGATCATGCCGCCACCTACGGCAAGTACCTGCTGGAAACCCAACTGGGCCTGGTGGTCGCCTCCGCCTCGCCGTCTGTGGGCTCGGTGTATGCCGCGCCGCTGCAGCTGCGCGGTGCACTGTTCATCGTCATCTCGCAGTCGGGCAAGAGTCCGGATCTGCTGCGCAATGCCGAAGCGGCCAAGGCCGCCGGCGCGCGCGTGGTCGCACTGGTCAATGTCGAGGATTCGCCGTTGGCGCAGCTGGCCGATACGGTGATTCCGCTGCATGCGGGCCCGGAGAAGAGTGTGGCCGCGACCAAGAGCTACCTGGCGTCGCTGGCGGCACTGCTGCAGCTGGCCACGTACTGGAAGCAGGACAGTGGCCTGCGCGCTGCGCTGGAGCTGCTGCCGGATGCGTTGCGCGAGGCATGGCAGTGCGATTGGACGGCGCTGGCCGATGGCCTGGTGGACGCCACCAACCTGTTCGTGCTCGGGCGTGGGCTCGGCCTTGGCGCCGCGCAGGAAGCGGCGCTGAAGTTCAAGGAAACCTGCAGTCTGCATGCCGAGGCCTACAGCTCGGCCGAGGTCAAGCATGGCCCGATGGCGCTGGTCGGTCGCGGCTTCCCGGTGCTGGCTTTCGCCCAGCCCGATGAGACCGGCGCGGGCACACGTGCCGTGGTGGAGGAGTTCTCAGCGCGTGGTGCGCAGGTATGGATGGCCGGCGCCGCAGGCAACCTGCCGGTGGCTGCCGCGCCGCATCCGTTGTGCGCTCCGCTGCTCACCGTGCAGAGTTTCTACCGTGCGATCAATGCGCTGGCGCTGCGCCGCGGGTTCAACCCGGACCTGCCGCCGCATCTGAACAAGGTCACGGAGACCGTGTGATGGCAACCGTGCTGCGCAATGCCCGCATCCTGGTCGGGGATGATTTCCGCGATGACCTGGCAGTGCTCATCGAGGACGGGAAGATCAGCGCGCTGCTCCCCGATGCCGCGCCGCAGGTGGGCCAGGCGGCCGAGCAGGTCGATCTCGGCGGCGGCTGGCTGCTGCCGGGTTTCATCGACGTGCAGGTCAATGGCGGTGGCGGCGCGCTGTTCAACAACACGCCGGACGTGGCGGCCCTGCGCACCATCGCGCAGGCGCACCGCCGTTTCGGCACCACCGCGATGCTGCCGACGCTGATCAGTGATGACGTGGCGGTGATGCGCGAGGCGATCGCCGCCTTGCGCGAAGCCATCGCTCAAGGCGTGCCCGGTGTCATCGGCATCCATCTGGAAGGGCCGTACATCGCCCCGGCACGGAAGGGGACCCACGACGCCAGCAAGTTCCGCGTGCCCGATGCGGAGGAGATCGCGCTGGCCGCCTCGCTGGACAATGGCGTGACCCTGCTCACCCTTGCGCCGGAACGGGTACCGCTGGAGTCGATTCGCGCACTGGTGGAGCGCGGGGTGATCGTCGCGGCTGGACATACCGCTGGAACGTACGAAGAGATCCGCGCCGGCCTGGATGCCGGCGTGCGCGGCTTCACCCATCTGTACAACGCGATGTCGCCGCTGCAGGGCCGGGAGCCGGGTGCGGTGGGTGCCGCGCTGGAAGATCGCGACAGCTGGATCGGCATCATCGTCGACGGCGTGCACGTGCATCCGGTCAGCCTGCGGGTAGCGCTGGCGGCCAAGCCACGCGGCCGCCTGCTGCTGGTGACCGATGCGATGCCGCCCGTCGGCGCCGATGATCCCAGCTATGTGCTGTATGGCGAGACCATCACTGCCGTCGATGGGGTGGTGCGCAACGCAGCTGGCGCGCTGGCCGGCTCGGCACTGGACATGGCCACGGCCGTGCGCAACACCGTGCACCTGCTCGGCCAGCCGCTTGCCGAAGCGGCGCGCATGGCCTCGACCTATCCGGCGCAGTTCCTCAATGTGGACGACCGGCTGGGCCACATCGCCGAGGGTTACCAGGCCGACCTGGTGCTGCTGGACGATGCCCTGCAGGTGCGGGGCACCTGGATTGCCGGACAGTACGAGGCCGCCTGATGAGTGCTGCGCCGTCAGCGCGCCTGGGCTCGATCGACGCCCTGCGCGGCATCACCGTGGCGGCGATGCTGCTGGTCAACAACCCGGGCGACTGGAGTGCGGTGTTCGCACCGCTACGTCATTCGGACTGGCATGGCTGCACGCCCACCGATCTGGTGTTCCCGTTCTTCCTGTTCCTGGTGGGCGTGTCGATGGCCTTCAGCGTGGCACCGCGCGCGCTCGATGCTTCGAAGCGACCCACACTGGCGCGTGGCGTGCTGGAGCGCGCGTTGCGCATCCTGGTAGCCGGGGCGTTGTTGCATCTGCTGATCTGGTGGGCGCTGGATACGCATCACTTCCGCATCTGGGGCGTGCTGCAACGCATCGCGGTGTGTGCGGCGCTGGTTGGCCTGCTGGCGGTGTATGCGCGGCTGCACGTGCAGGTCGTGGTGCTTGTCGGGCTGCTGGTGGGCTATACCGTGCTGCTGCTCGGCCTCGGTGATCTGGCGCCATGGACCAACCCGGCCAGCCGTCTGGATACCGCGCTGTTCGCCCCGTGGATCTACCAGTGGCACGCCGATACCGGGCTTGGCCATGACCCGGAAGGGCTGCTGAGCACGCTGGGCGCGCTGGCCAGCACCACCCTGGGCCTGCTGGCCGGCGCACTGCTGCGCAGCGGTCGCGCCGTGGCGCTGGCAGGATTGGGCGCCGCAACGGCAGTGCTCGGCCTGCTGCTTGCCATTGTGCTGCCGTTGAACAAGCAGCTGTGGACGCCCAGCTACGTGCTGTGGACCGGAGGTCTTGCGGCGCTGGCCTTGTGGCTGGCGCATGTGCTGATCGACCAGAAGGGCTGGCCCGCGTGGGGCCGTCGTTTTGGGGTCAACGCGATCACCGCGTACCTGGGGGCCTCGGTGATGTCGGTGGCATTGTTGGCAACCGGCGCCTGGGGCTGGGTCTGGCAGCAGCTGGCGGCGGCGATGCCGGGTGCGCAGGAGCTGGCGTCGATGCTGCAGGCCCTGGCCTTCGTCACCCTGTGGTGGGGCGTCGCGTGGTGGCTGGACCGGCGCAGGATCTATCTCAAGATATGACAGCGCCGGGGTATGGACGCACCTGCGGTGGAGCAGGGCCAGCTCGGCTCATTGCTCGCCGGGGACTGCCGCTGCGGGCTCCACCAGCGCCCCCGCGTGATCGGCCAGCACCTGTACCGCGTGCAGCAGCCCTTCTTCCACCTGCGGCGGGCAGTGCGCTCGGGCATCGTCCATCTCCCGCGCCGCCTGCGCGGCCAGCAGCAGTCCTGCGCAGGAAGACACTGCGGCCAGGCAGCGCGTAGCGCCGGCCAGGTCACGCGCCCTCGCTTCCGTGATCCGCGTTTCGGGCCAAGGTTGGCCGTTGGCACCGTCGCCGCGCGCGATGCTGCGTAACCGGGCGAAGAATGCAGGCTGCGGCACGTTCTCGTGGGCTGCGGCCAGCGCATCTTCCAGGATGTCGGCGGCAGCGGCGGGCAGCCGCAGCCCAGGCAGGGCGTCGCCCAGCAGCGCGTGCAGGCGGGGATGGGTGGGATGGGGCAGGGTCATGGTGGCAACCTCACAGGCAAGGCCACCTGCGGGGCGCAGGGTGGCGGGCGGTGCGGGTTGGCGTGCCGGTGAAGCTTTTCAACGGAGAAAAAGCCGGCGGATCCGGAGATCCCCACGCACCGCCCGCCGCAGAACGACGGAGGGTGCACTATTCGGGCCCGCGATGTTGTCGCAGGCCCGCCGTTGAAAAGCTTCATTCGGGACGCCAATCCCGGCCAGCACAGGGGCGCTGGCAGATGCCACCGTCGCGCGGTCCACAGCGCGATGACATGGGCAAAGTTGCAATGTGTGTGTCCGTATCGCCTATCTGTCGCGTGACCGGAGCGCCGTGTCGGCATCGCGCAATGCCTGCGCTGCCAGCCAGGTCAGATACGACAACCTGCGCGATGGCCGTGCCGATCATCAACCCGCTATGCTGGGCGCCTGACTCAACGGCAAGGAACGTCGTATGCAGATCTGCAACGGAGTGCGGCGCGCGGGTGCGACGGTGGTCGTGCTTTGGGCTGCGCAGACGATGGCCGCAACGGCCTCGGCATCCGCGGTTGAACTGCCCTCACCGGAGGCGCAGGTGCAGATGCTGCAGCTGCTGGAGGCACGCGCGCTGTATCGCGACCGTGTGGATTGGGCCGGTGTACGTGCGACGCTGGCCGCCGCAACCGACGATGCCGACCGGCGCCGGTTGCTGGATGACGCCGCTACCCGCAGCACGGGCGGCCATGGCCGCTGGATTCCGCCCAGCCTGCAACGCCATCGTTCCGGGCGTGCGCAACGCTTGAAGGCCGGCCAGGATGCGGCATCGCCAATGCCGTGGCAGGCCGATGCGCGCGTCGGTGTACTGCAGGTGAGCCCGTTCCTGGACGATCCTCAGGCGGGCGAGCAGGCACGGTATGACGCTCGCAGAACCTACGCGCTGGCGCTGCAGCACCGCATCGTGGACTTGGATGACGGCACGCGGTGCGGCTGGGTGGTGGATCTGTCCGGCAATGGCGGCGGCAACATGTGGCCCATGCTGCTGGGCCTGCTGCCGTTGTTGCAGGCCACCCCGGATAAGGAAGGGGCCGTGATCGGCGGCTTCCGCAGCGCCGAAGGGCAACGGCCGTGGCGACAACGCGACGGAGAGGTCCTGGATGGCGCGAATTCGCGGCTTCGCTCGCGCCAGGCGGCCTATGCGCTGCGCGGCGGTCCCGCACCGGTCGCGGTGGTGTTCGGCCCCCGTACTGCCAGTTCGGGCGAGGCCGTGGCGCTGGCCTTCCGCGGCCAGCCCGGCAGCCGCAGTTTCGGCCAGCTCAGTGCAGGCTATTCCACCGGCAATCAACCCGTGCCCCTGGTGGATGGCAGCATGCTGCTGCTGACCGTGAATGTCATGACCGACCGCCGGGGGCAGGGTGACGGTCGCCAGCTGCAGCCGGATCAGCCCACCGCCCCCGGAGCGTCCGGTCTGCAGGCCGCGCAGGACTGGCTGCTGGCCCAGCCCGCCTGCTCGGGGCGTTGATCTGCACGCAGGAAAGCGAGCCGCGGAAGGGTCCGCTGACACCGGTTCATCGCTCGAGGGCTCGGCCTGTTAAAGTCTCTCCTGCAATCACGTAGCGGAAGCGACCATGGACCACGACACCCCGTTCGAACCCCTCAACGACCTCGAGGTGCGCCTGCTGCAGGCCCAGGATGGCACGCTGACCGCGTCGCAGTTCCTCGATGGGCTGCTGACCTCGACGGCGTTCGTGCTGCTGGACAAGGCCATCGGCGAAGACGGCGCATGGGATGAGAGCATCTCGCCCCTGGTGCTGACCAGCGAGAGTGGCGAGCCGATGTTCGCGGTGTTCACCGCCCCCGAGCGTGCCGGCCTGTGGCACGAACAGCTGCCGCAGTTCGCGCATGCCATGCCGATCGCCGTGCATGCGCTGCTGGCCGGAATCGGCGACGGTGTCGGCCTGGTGCTGAACCCCGGCCTGGACGTGGGCATGGAGATGATTCCCGATGCCGTGGCGCAGTTGAAGCAGCGCGCTGCTGCGATCACGCGGGGCATGGCGCACTGACCACACGGTGCCGGTGGTGGATCCGGATGCGCTCACATGTGGTGTCGCATAAGGACCGGGTTTGCCGCTGAGAAGTGATTCGACGATCACTTTGAGGTTTTCAACGAAAGAGAATTGGCAGTGCTGTGCGTGAGTCTCGGCGCTGGCATGTCTGCGTTGTCGTCTTTGACTCTTTCTTCTGTGCCCTGCAGCCGAACAGTCTGGCCCGTTTCAAGCCGGACGCGCGTTGCTCATGGAAGGACTTCCGCATCACCTCCGTCATGCGACGTTGCTCGCGGCGCTTGCAGCGCCGCGAAGCGACGATCGCTTTCTCAGGTTGCACACCCCCTGCGGCACTGACGTGCTGGTAGCCGAAACGCTGGATGGCGTCGAACAGATCGACGGCATCGGTTTCCAGTGGACGATCACGGCGCTGTCGCTGGATGCGGGCCTGCCGCTGGGCCCGCTGATCGGGCAGGGC
>NZ_JBRRES010000047.1:0-25991 GCF_056760395.1 Stenotrophomonas sp. STEN009
CAGCGGCGAGAGCCCGAACCAGGAGCGCGGCATCGCGCTGCATGCGGCACAGGGCAAGGTGAGTGCGCGTGCGCACAAGAACCAGGCGATCGTGGCGGCCAAGACGCAGGTACGCATCGCCAGCACCGAAGCGGACGTGCAGCTGTCGGCACCGAGCAAGCATCTGCTGGCGACGGCGGCCGGCGCCTACATCCGGATCGAGGGCGACAACATCGAACTGGGCGCGCCGGGCAAGGTGGAATTCAAGGCGAGCCAGCGGGAATGGTTGGGGCCGGCGAGTGTGGTGGAGCAACTCCCCGTGCTTGCCGCAGATCTCAAAGCGTGCCCAACCAAGGACAGTCAGCTGGCAGCGGCCGGCGCTGCAACTATCTGAAATGAATCATCACTCGCTTGAATCGTTGATCCGGGATGTCGGTGAAAGATTGCATGGTCCGCGCCAGCCGCGCTGGGCAGGCGCAATCATCGATCCATTGGTGCGCGACCCACTTGATGATGGGCTTGTCGCGGAGCTGGGAGCAACCAAACTCAGAATCAATGTGCCGCTTCGTGACAAAACGCCGTCGCGCCTTCCGTACCTGCTTCTGCTGGAAGCAACCTCTGATGGCGTCGCGCTGCTGCACGCCACCTGCCTTGAGGCAATGGAAGAGCAGCGGAACCCCGATAGTGAGGCAGAGCACGGGTTCGCCATTGGGCCTTGGATCGGCTTCGACTCCGAGCCTGATGAGATGGCCAGACATTGGGCCACGATCTGTACGATTCGAGTAGCCGGGCAGGGACGCCGGTATCTGCGCCTTGCGGATCGACGGGTACTCAAGTGGCTCTGGCGCCGCCTGGACGCCGCCCAGCAGGCCTTCATCGCAGGACCCATGACGCAGATCCTGGTGTTGGGGCGAGATTCGAGTGTCGCTGAACTCCGCGTGTCAATGACAGCACAGCGGGAGCACACTGGGCTCCTATGGAAGTTCGATGGGAGCATGCTTGACGAGTGCGAGGCTGTGCAGAGCATGCTCAGAGGATGGCGGCGATTCGCACCAACCGTTCCGGCGAACTACCTCGATCTGGCCGAGTTCGCGCTATCCGAGGCGCAGGCCGCTGGCGCCCAAAGCCTGCATGATCGAGTGCTCCTCGGAGCGTACGCCTTGCAGGTAGACAACCACGTTCTCAGGTCGCCAGAGCTTCGGCGACTTGTTGCCACATCCCAGGCACAGGCCACGAATCTCGCTTTGGCCCTTGCTGCGATTCCCGATAGCAGGTGGGACGCCATGGCACTGGCCGTCCGACAAGGCCGATCCGGCGTTCGCCATCTGGAGGCCACTCAAGGAGAGAGCATTCATGGCTTCAGGTGATAGCAATCAATATTCGAGCAACGCCATAACCGCTGCCAGAAGAACCCAGACGTGCGGTGCTGGCGGTTGCCCGTCATGTGTCAAGTCTGGTCTTCCTGTGTTGCTTACCAGGCCGGGGCTGGCTGAAGCACGATACGCCGCCAGATCAGCCGTGCAGACACGCCAACTGATGGCCGGGCTTTCCGCGCCCGACCTGAAGTTCTCCGACTATGTCATGCGTGCGCTGAGGACAGGGTACGTCTACGTCTACTATCAGACTCCAGCAATGCATGCGCTGATCGGTGGAGAAGGTTGGGAGGCTTACGCTGTCGACGAGGCAGGCTATGTCAGCCCCATTCCGTTGGAGAATCCACCTCTGCCAGAGGAAATGCCGCGCTTCAGTTGTGAGCGCGCGGCGGGCTATGCCGCCGCTATGCTGATCAACATCAAAGAGCCCTCCCGTGCTGGTGAGGTCTGGATAGGTTTCAGCGAAGTGCCGCTATCCGTGAAGGTAAGGCAGAACTACGCGGCAGACCCGGAGCTTCTGAACCAGCGTTTTGCTCGCCTGAACGCGTCCACCGGTCAGAGCAGCCGTGCGCTGGCGCTCACGGATGGTGCGATACAGGGCGCAATTGCGGACTACGACGTCGAGCGCGGTCGCATGCTTGAAGGCCTGCGCGGAAATCCCCATCGTCCCGGGCAGGTGGCGCTGGACAAGAATGGCAAGGTCCCAGAGAAGCCCGCTTCGGAAGATGCGCAGACCGAAGAGCGACGCGAATCCGCCAAGGACGTTGCCGCGGCGGCGGCTGCAATCGCGGGCGCATCCAGGGATCCAGCCGCCAGGCAGCCTCTGATCCTGGGTGTCAGCGACCCGGTCGGCATGGCCCACGAAGCCGCGCATCTGCGCCTGACACTGCCCAGCAAGGCTGTGACGTGGTTGATGGCGCAGAAGGACGGTGCCCGACGCCTGCAGACTGCAGTGACGCTGGTGGGGCTTCAGCAGATGCTGGTTGAGCAGGCCAGGGTGCGGGAGGCTGACTTCCGTGATCGCAATCCGCCTGCGATGTCCGCAATGGATCTTCGTGCGGAAATGATAACGAAGACAGAGTTCGAGGCCCGCCAGAAGGCAGGCATCGTTCCTTCGTCCGCCAGCTGGTCGCCGCTCGCCATTCCCATGAACGGCCCGTGGGGTAAAGACGTCGCCTCAAGCGGACAGAACGGCTATGGCACTGTACACGTAGCTAGCGGTGCCTTTGAGGCCGACGCGCTTGAGCTGATCGAGAAGATCAAGAAGAAGGCGTCAGGCAAAACTCGCGACACCGTCACCGGAAAGTTACTGGGCTGGGAAGACTACCTGAAGGAGTTTGGTAGGTTCTCCGCTGAAGACAAGGCGCTGCGCAAGCGGATCCAGGAGGATCACCGCGATCTTCTGTCGTGGAATGGCCGCAAGCTGATCACCGGGTTCGATTTCGATGAGACGAGCCCCGAAGATGGCATCTACTACAGTCAGGTGGTCGCCAATCTGTTGCATGGTGGGCCGATCGACGATGACGCCGTGGAGTGGTACGCCGACTTCGTAAAGGATGATCCCAGCAACAAGGACAATCTGCTGGTCAGGGCCATGCTGGGCAATCAGAAAGATGCGTTTGAGCAGTTTTCCGGGTGGAGCGTCGAAGAGGGCCAGAGGAACAAGGCCACTGACATTCTGAACAACCTGCTGGATCTGGCAGAGAAACTGAGCGAATCCAACCAGGGCGGGAAGGCGGCCGCGCTGGCCGTGAAGCATGTTGACACGCTGCGGGTTCTTGCACGTGCGTATGCCAGCCCGCTGATCGCGATGGTGGGCGCCGTAGCGCTTGGCGCAGGGAAAGTGAAGAAGACGCTCTCCCCGCTTCTGTACGACCGTGTCATGGCCTTGTTGAGCAGCATGGTCAAACGAGCAGCCCCGCAGATTACACATCTGATCGTTGATGCCCCTCTGCGGATGGCAGGGCGCGCGTGGCGCGAGGTCTCAAGGGCACTCACTGCGGCTGCGGCCGACACGCCGGCCGGCAAGCGCAATGGCGTGAAGAGCCTGGTGATTGGAAGCGGAAGCTCGCTCCAGCTTGCAGGTGCCGGTGAAGCGGCTGATACGCGAGTGAAGCTGCATCTGTGGACCAACCAGAGTGAAGAGCAACTGCGCGCGCTTCAGTCGACTGCCCAGCAGGAGCAATCTGTGGCAAGTGCGCGGCCGGCGCCAGGATCGACAGCGGGGACGGCTGCCGCAGCGGCTCCCATTACCATGGGGTCCAGTGGTCTGATGAGCCTTGCTTCGGCCACACCCAAGGTGATTGCCGATGTGCCTACGGTGATGAGTGCCGGTGCCGGCATCATTCAGGCGATGGAAATTGCCAAAGCGTGGAAGAAGCTGGAGGTTGGCACGGCGAAGGAGCGCAGAGATGCCATCTTCAGCTTCTTCTCGGCAGGGTTAGGCGTGGTCTCGGCATTCCTCGATGTCGCGAAATCGTACGCGCAGAATGTTCTCAAGAAGGGGCTTGCCAAGCGTCTGGAGGCCACGGTTGCTCTGTTTGCGGCTATTGGTTCGTTCATTGATTCGGCTCAGGCGTTTGTTGCTGCTGCGGACGATTTGAAGAATGGGCGCGGTGGTGCTTTTGTTGCGCACTTGCTGCAAGGAGCATCGTCATTTGCTGGCGGGTTTGCTCTTGCTCTATACACAGCATCTGTGTTTGCTCAGGGTTCTGGCGCATCTACATCATGGCTTGGGTGGGGCATCGTCTTTGTGATTCTCGGTCTTGCGCTTGGCTTCGTTGCCTCGCTTCTAATGACGCTTCCTCTCGAGGATTGGGCGGCCAGGACTGTTTGGGGGAGTTGGATCTCGACCCGTTGGGTCACGCAGGAGGAAGAACTTGGAGAACTCAATAAAGTTCTTTTGGGTGTTGAGGTGGATGCGCAGTATAGAAGCGCGTTCAGCTGGAAGAATGTCGCATCTGTGGATGACGTGATCATCGGCGATGCAGTGAAACGCATGACCGCCCATGACTCCGGTGCGAGGTTCACTAGGGAGTTCTTGGTCACGCTTAAGCTTGTAGAGCAGATTCGGAAACGGCTGGGAATAAGTATTCTCGTGAGCGGTCAAGGGGCGGCAGGGATGGAGAGCATCGCCCGCTATTCCACCGATGAGTTGGGCAATGCCGGAGAGAACTGGGGCCAGGGCGTATCAGAAGGCAGGATGGATCATGCATCGGTTGAGGCATTGACAATATCCGGCCATGTCGAGAGTAGTCGATTCTCGGCTCTGGCGGTGGAGCTCACAATTCGAGACGCTCTTGATGGAGGGGACGTTATTGTCTATGAGAGGATGGTGGTTGAATGAATAGACCCAGAAAGCGGTATGGCGACGTTCTGGTTGAAGAGTGGGAGGGCGAGGAGCCCTTCTTTGATACGGATTTTGCAAAGAAGCGGACTAACGGCACCGGACAGGTTGGTGTGGCCCAACCCCGCCGGATCCTGAATTCCACTGGCGGCGATCGAGTTCACAGTGGCCCCTCATCGTCCGATGTTGTTCTGGCGGCCTATGAGAACGGCATCATGATTAGTGGGCTGAGAGGGTCCGCAAGTCTTTCATTACTTGCGTGGTTCGGATTTCTTCCAGCCCTGGGTCTCGTCGCGTCGTCAGTATTTGCTGCCTCTGTCTTGCTCAAGGGGGGCTGGGAGTTTCTGGTACAGGAGCCCGGCGTTGCGATTGGCGTTGCATTTGTGGCCTTGTTTCCTGCTCTATTTGGAATTAGTGGATTCAGTGTTCTGTTTCGTATTCTGGTGCTGATGCCATCGGATTTCCCGGTGATTTTTAACAGGAAAACGAAGGATGTCTGGGTGACAGTTCCTTCTATGCCGTCATTCATACGGATCTTTGAATTTCATCCGGTGAGGTTTGAACGGCACAGTTGGGAAAGTCTTCAGCCTCGGACATACAGGATCCTCGAGGTCACTGCTGGCATGAGTTCTGCTCGCTGGACATACATCCTGACGATGGCTTTCGGACGTGAAGACGACCCCACGAAGGTCGCCAGTGAGGTGAACATCGGCTTCAAGGGCTGGGGGGACGATTTCGAGTTGCTGCAGCTTTGGGAGCACATTCGCCAATACATGAACGATGCCGGCCCGGCTTTGGACCCGGGCGAGAAGTTCAAGACGTTCAGCACGGGCCGACTTCCCAAGTTCCCGGATGAGGCAATGGCGGCCTTAGGGCGAAAGCTGTCGGAGTCTGAGGCGTGGGCTGCTCCAAAGACTTGACGCAAGATCGGCTGCGTCGGCATTTGACCTGCCCCGGTTTGTAGTCTCGACAACCACGATCTGGCGTGTCGGCCATGAGCCTTCTCCCCTCAGACGGGAGAAGAACCTAAAAATGGCGGGGGTTACCGTGCCGCCGCAATCGCCTTCACCCGCGCCCTGGCCAATGCTTCACCAATCGCCGGGCCTTTCAGGTGCGTCGTATCCAGATCCCGTGCCTGTACCGAGAGCGCCGCCTGATGCAGGCGCTTGAGCGTTTCGCCCTGCGGGTAGTCACTGTCCTCGAATCCAAGCCGTCCGCGCTTGTCGGCCTCGCAGCACAGGGCGATGCGCGCGATGCGTTCGGGCCGCCGCAGCGCGTCGCAGCGACCCAGCAGTTCCAGCACGGTGGCATCGCGGAGCTCGTCGATGCGGTGCACGTTCAAGTGCTCACGGCAGACCGCTTCCGCCAGCTGCTGGTGTTCGGCCGGGACCTTCAAGCGGGCGCACAGCGCCTTCAGCGGCGTGATGCCGCGCTGCTCGTGCATGATGTGGCGCGGCCATTCCTCCGGCGGGGTGAGGCCCTTGCCGAGATCGTGGGTGAGCGCGGCGAAGCCGACCAGGTCATCGCCCGGGGCCAGTGCCGCTGCCATGTCACTGACCATCTCCTGATGCAGGCCGGTGTCGATTTCCGGGTGGAACTCGGCACGCTGCGGAACGCCATACAGCGCTTCCAGCTCGGGCAGGACTGGGCCCAGTGCGTACGCCTCGTGCAGGGTGCGCAGGAACGCCGAAGGCCGTTCGCTTGCCAGCGCCCTTCGTAGTTCCTGCCAGACGCGCTCTGGTACCAGCGCGTCGAGCTCACCGCTGGCAGCGACCTCGCGCATCAACGCCATGGTTTCGGGGGCAACGGTGAACCCCAGCGGGGCAAAGCGGGCCATGAAGCGGGCCGCGCGCAGCACGCGCAATGGATCTTCAACGAAGGCAGGACCGACGTGGCGCAGCACGCGCTGCTCGATGTCACGCACGCCGCCGTAAGGATCGACCAGCGCACCGCTGTCTTCGTCGCAGGCAATGGCATTGATGGTGAAGTCGCGGCGCTGCAGGTCCTCTTCCAGCGTTACCGCCGGATCGGCATCGACCACGAAACCGCGATAACCGCGGCCGGATTTGCGCTCGGTGCGGGCCAGGGCGTATTCCTCACCGGTCTGCGGATGCAGGAACACCGGGAAGTCCCGACCCACGGCGCTGAAGCCCTGCGCTTCCATCTGCGCAGGCGTGGCCCCGACCACCACCCAGTCGCGGTCGCCGGCGGGACGCTGCAGCAGGCGGTCGCGCACGGCGCCGCCGACAAGATAGATCTTCATGGCGGGGATGATGGCATGCCCGGCGTGCAGAGCCGAATCAGTCGCCGCCCTGGCCCGCGTCTGCCGGACAGCTGAAGCGCTTGCGCTTGTCGACCAGGCGTCCCATCAGGCGGTCGCTCAGCGGCAGGGCGTCACCGTTGAGGCGCCAGTCGTAGATCACGCTGAAGGCCAGCACGCGCGCGACGTACTCGCGCGTTTCCTTGTAGCTGATCGTCTCGATCCACAGGTCGGGATCGAAACCGGGGCGCTGGCTCTGCCAGCGTGCCGTCGGCGTCGGACCGGCGTTGTAGGCGGCGATGGTCACATAGGGCAGGCCGTCGTACTTGTTCATCAGCTGGCGCAGGTAGGCGGTGCCGATGGCGATGTTGGTGTCGGGGTCGTAGAGGCTGTCGGCACCGCCGTAGCCGGTCAGGCCGATGGACTTCGCCACGGCGGCACCGGTGGCCGGCAGCACCTGCATCAGGCCCATCGCATTGGCAGGCGAGCGCGCGCGCGGAGTGAAGATGCTTTCGGCGCGGATTTCCGCAGCGACCCAGGCCGGATCGATGGCATTGCGCGCCGATTCGCGGCGGATCGTGGCGTCATGGTGCAGGGGGAAGCGCAGATCGTACAGGCGCTGTTCCTGCGGCTGCTTGCCGAGGGAGAACACCGCGCGGTCGAACCAGCCATTGTCCTGGGCCACCCGCACCGCCAGTCGGCGCTGGGTGTCATCGAAGCGCGACAGCGCGCTGTTCCATTCGGCCACCGCCCAGCCGGCGCGATCGATCTGGAACAACGCCACTGCGCGCTGGATGGCAGGATCGCGAGCCACTGCGGCCTTGGCCGGTTCGCTGTCGTTGGGTTTCCACGGGCACAGCGTGTAGCCCTGCTGCAGCTTGTCGGCCGCGAGGAAGCCGTGGAAGGTGGGCGTGCGCGCGGCCTCCCGGAACAGCGACTGTGCCTGCTGTGCCTGCCCGGTCTTCTCCAGCATGCGTCCTTCGTAATAGCGCCAGCGTGGATCGTTGCGCTGTTTCGGCCCCATCTTGCGGATGGCCGCCAGGGCCGCCGGCCAGTCGCCACGCGACATCGCTTCGCGCACGCGCCATTCATGCAGGCGCTCGTCGTAAGCGGCGTCGGGGACTGCATTGAGGCGCCGCGCGGAATCAGGCAGGTAGGAGGCAACCGTCCACAGCGCGATCTGATAGCGCACCTGGGCCTGCTGCTCGGCACTCAGGCCCAGGGCCTGCGCGTACTGCGGCAGCTGCTGCTCGGTGGCATCCGGATCGGCCTTGGCCAGCTTGACCAGGCCATCGGTGGCGATGCGCCGGCTGCGATCATTGCGCGGCCAGTTCAGTGCGCTGGCGTTGGGCTTGTCGACGAACGCGGCATAGGTGTTGGCCAGCGCCAGGTCGGCAGCGGGAAGTCCACGCGCGGCGCTGCGCATCACCGCCGGCTGCTGCGCGTCGGCGGCCGCGTCGATGCGCTCCCAGCGCAGTGCGTCGCTCAGGCCCCCCTGGGCCTGCAGCACGGCGAACACCGCATCGCAGCCGTCGGGCAGTGACTTGCCGTTCCGGCGCCACAGCTCCTGGGCGTCGCTGATCCACTGCGGATCGACGCCGCCGGTCACCTGTCGGGCGGTCAACTGCGCACAGCGCAGGCCCAGATTGTCGGTAGGCGCCCAGTTGGCGAGCAGGGTGGGCCAGTCCTGCCGGCGTGCCACCGAAGGCAGCCACACGCTGCGGAAGGTGGTGGCCACGGCCTGGCCCTCGTAACGCTTGAGGAAGGCCTGCGCCTGCGCAGTGTCGACCGTGTCGATGTTGCGCCGCAGATTGGCGTACTCCAGCCAGCCATAGGCCGGATGGCGGCTGAGCGCGGCGGCCTGGCCGGGATCGAACTGGCCGCGTTCGGCAGCTGCGATGGCGGCTTTGAGCTGCGCGTTCTGGGCATCGAGGGACTGGGCACCGGCGCAGCCGATCAGCAGCAGGGAGGCCAGCGGGAGCAGGGACAGGGCGGTCGAAGAGCGTCGGGTCATGGCGCCAGCATAGCGGGCACTGGCTGAATTCAGTTTCGCATCGCGTGCACGCCAGGCGAAGGCAACGGCGGCTGAATGCAGGTGCATGCAGCCTCTGCCGCAACGGCGGGATGCCGGCGTAACGTCAGAGCCGGGCGAACCGCCCGGCTGCAGGGAGCGGCACATGGCGTTCAGTAGCGCAGGAAGGAATGGCCCGCTGGCGGAGATCAATGTCACGCCATTGGTGGATGTGATGCTGGTGCTGTTGATCATCTTCATCGTGACCGCACCGATCGTGGCCCGGCCGATCGCAGTGCAGTTGCCGCAGGCGACCGATCGCGTGGTCGCCCGGCCGGACCCGCCGCCACCGATCGAACTGCGTCTGGATGCAGGCAACCAGCTCAGCTGGAACGGCCAGCCTCTGGCCATTGCCGATCTGCAGTCGCGCCTGCAGGCGCAGGCGGGTGAGCATGCCGGCAACCTGCCGGAGCTGCGCATCGCGACCGATCCGGCGGCCGAGTACGAAGGGATGGCACGCATCCTGGCGGCGGCCGAGGCCACCGGCATGGAGCGCATTGCGTTCGTGCGCTGAGCAGCGGATGAGGGGCTGTCGATGCACAGCCCCTCCACCAAGAGTGCTTTGGAGCACTCCGCGGATGCCGGCACCTGCTGTCGCAAAGGGCGCGTGACCGCCGCGCCAAGGCCGGAACAGAAGACAGAATCTGTCGCTATCTGATGCGATTGCCCGTCAATCGCGTCAAGCCTGCGTGAAAGGGTGTCGGTCATCACGCCGTGATTTTGACTACTTGTTTACAAAGGAGACGCTGCCGCCATGCAGGAGGGGCGTACGGCAGCCAATGTCCCGACATTCCTTTGGAGAGAGAGCGAATGAATCACCTGCACCACCGCCCCCTGGCGGTTGCCGTCGCCCTGTGCGTGACGGCCCTGGCACCGCTGGGCGCCGCCGCACAGTCCACCACCAACCTGGACGCGGTCGAGGTCACCGGTACCCGCATCAAGCGCGCTGAAGTGGAGGGCCAGGTTCCGATCCAGACCCTGACGCGCGGCGACATCGAGCGCACCGGCCTGAGTTCGATCGGCGAAGTGCTGCAGCAGCTCACCGGCTCCGGTTCGGCGCTCAATGCCAAGTTCAATTCGTCCGGCAACTTCGGCTTCCCCCCGGATGGCAGCGGCGTCGGTGCGGGTTCGGCGCAGGTCGATCTGCGCCACCTGGGGGCCAAGCGCGTGCTGGTGCTGGTCGATGGCATCCGCTGGGTCAATGAGTCATCGGCGTCGGGTGTCGGCGCCGCGACCGATCTCAATACCATTCCGCTGGCCATCGTCGAGCGCATCGAAGTGCTGGAAGACGGCGCGTCGTCGCTGTATGGCTCCGATGCCATCGCCGGCGTGGTCAACATCATCACCCGCCGTGATTTCGATGGCGGCCAGGTGACCCTGAACTACGGCGAATACAGCAAGGGCGACGGCACGCAGAAGGGCGTGGACCTGGCCTGGGGCAAGAGCGGTGATCGCTTCAGTCTGTTCCTCGGCGCCAGCTGGACCAAGCAGGATCCGGTGTATGCGAAGGACCGTGAACAGTCGCGCTTCCCGATTCCCGGTACCGGCCTGGCCTTCGGCAGCGGTGCCATTCCGCAGGGCCGCTTCGCCTTCGTCGACCCCAACACGGGCGCGCAGCAGAACATCGTGCCCAACACCGGCGTGAGCAATCCACGCTATGACGGCAGTGCCGGCTGCAACCGCACTGACGACTACCACTGCTTCACCAGCGCTGACCGTTTCAACTTCGCCGAGTACAACATGGTGCTGACGCCGTCGGAGCGGAAGGGCCTCTTCGGTCAGTTCCGCTTTGACATCACCGACAACGTGCAGTGGTACGTCAAGGCACTGGGCAACCGTCGCGAGTCGACCAACCAGGCTGGCCCCGAGCCGCTGTTCTTCGGCCCCGATGGCGCCACCGGCAATCCGCTGGCCGACAACATCACCATCTCGGCGCTCAATCCCTACAACCCGTTCGGCTTCGACCTGGTGTCGTCCGGCAACATGAGCCTGGTCGGCCGCCGCCCGGTGGAAGGTGGCGCGCGCGTGTTCGAGCAGGAGGTCAACACCACGTACTTCGCCACTGGCCTGGTCGGCAACTTCCAGGCGGCCGACCGCAGCTGGTTCTGGGACGTCAACGGCATGTACAGCAAGAACAAGGCCGAACAGACCAACTACGGCAGCTACAACATCTACAACGTCAACCTGGCGCTGGGCGATCCTGCCGCATGTGCGGCGACGCCGGGCTGCGTGCCGCTGAACATCTTCGGCGGTGCCGGTTCCATCACCCCGGACATGCTGCGCTGGATCCAGCCGGTGGTACGCGACCGCAGCCAGAACGAGCTGAGTCTGTTCACCGCCAATCTGTCCAGCGATCTGTTCAACCTGCCGGCCGGCCCGCTGTCCTTCGCCACCGGTTACGAGTACCGCAAGTACGAAGGCTGGTACCAGCCCGACCCGTTGACGGTGATCGGTCACTACAACGGCGTGCCGTCGCAGCCGACCTCCGGCTCGTACGACGTCAATGAAGCCTACCTGGAACTGAGCGTGCCGATCTTCGCCGATTCGGCACTGGGCAAGAAGCTCGACCTGAGTCTGGCAGGCCGCTACTCGGATTACTCCACCTTCGGTGGTGAGTTCACGCCCAAGTACGGCCTGCGCTGGCAGGTGACCGATGACTTCGTGCTGCGCACCACCTATGCCGAAGGCTTCCGCGCGCCGTCGATCGGCGAACTGTACGGATCGGCCGCGCGCGCGGACCTGCAGCTGTTCGATCCGTGCTCGATCGGCCTGGGCGGCACGCCGCCGCGTGGCAGCGCCGCCAACTGTGCCGCGCTGGGCGTGCCGGCCGGCTTCCAGCAGGCCAACTCGCAGATCTCGGTGACCACCGGCGGCAACCGCGAGCTGGAACCGGAGCGTTCACGCAGCTTCAGTGCCGGATTCGTCTGGAGCCCGTGGTTCGGCAACAACACCTCCTGGTCGGAGCGCTTCGACGTGGAAGTGACGTTCTACCGCCACAACATCGATGGCGCGATCCAGGCGATCAACGCGCAGACCCAGCTGGACCTGTGTGTGGATACGCTGGATCCGGTGTACTGCGATGGCATCACCCGTGCCAGCACCGGCGCGGTCAGCAGCTTCAACAACCGACTGACCAACCTGGGCTCGATCAAGACCGATGGCTGGGACGTGGACCTGTTCTGGACCCTGCCGCAGACCTCGATCGGCCAGTTCAAGCTGGGCTGGAAGAACACCTTCGTCGGTCGTTACGAGGCCACCGGTGCGGCCGGCCAGCGGCAGCCACAGAAGCCGGGCGTGGAAGTGGCCGACAGCTCGATTCCGGAATGGACCAGCAACGCCAGCATCGGCTGGACACTGGACAACTGGAGCGCGAACTGGACGGTGCGGCACATCTCCGAGTTGACCGAAGACTGTGGCGACGCCGTGGCGTTCCCGGTGTGCAGCAACCAGGTGGCGGGCACCAACACGCTCTCGGCGACCACCTTCCATGATCTGCAGGTGGGTTACAGGATCGACTGGATGAAGGGACTGCAGCTGACCGCTGGCCTGAACAACGTGTTCGACAAGGATCCGCCGATCTGCCTGTCGTGCTCGCTGAACGGCTATGACGCGTCGACCTATGACATTCCGCGTGGCCGCTACTGGTACATGCGCGCGGACCTGCGGTTCTGATGTGATGAGGGGCAGCGCCGGACACTCCGGCGCTGCCTTGCGGGTGTAGCGCCCCGCCCAAGCGAGGCGCTACAGGAGCGGGGCGGTTGCGCCCTGCAGCTGATCAGAACGACCAGGTGAACGTCAGCGAGCCGTTGCGGCCATCGCCGTACGCACCGTAGCCGTTGATCTGCGAGAGGTACTGCTTGTCCAGCAGGTTGTTGAGGTTGGCCTGCACGCTGAACTCCGGCGAGATGCGGTAGCGCACGAAGGCGCTGACCAGGGCATAGCCGTTCTGCTCGATGCGGCCGTAGGCCGGCACCGCATAGTAGATGCGGTTCTGCCAGTTCGCCCCACCGCCGACCGTCAGTGCCTGCAGCGACTGCGGCGTGTAGCTGGTGAACAGCTTCAGCGCGGTCTGCGGCAAGTTGGTGTTGATGTCGGCATCGTTGGCATCCTTGGCCACGTAACGCGAGGCACCGAAGGTCGCGTTCCAGCCCGGGGCCAGCTCGCCGTTCAGTTCGAATTCGAAGCCGCGGCTGACCGTGCCGCGCGCGGCGCGGTAGGCGAATTCGTTCTGGCTGCCCTGCACCGGCTCACCGGTGGCCTGGCCCACGTTGTCCTGCTCGATGCGGAACACCGCCAGCGAAGCATTGAGGCGGTTGTCGAACCAGGCGCCCTTGACGCCCACTTCGTAGCTCTTGCCATCGACCGGATCGAGGTAGCTGCCGTTGCGGTCCTTCAGTGTCTGCGGCTGGAAGATCTCGGTATAGGCGGCGTAGGTGGAGAAGGTATCGTTGATGTCCAATACCAGGCCGGCATAGGGCGTGGTGACCTTGTGCGAGCGGTCCGCACCTTCGCCTTCACTCTTCCAGTCGGTGTAGCGTGCGCCGACGATGAGCTTCAGCGGGTCGGCCAGCGACAGGCGCGTGGCCATGTAACCGGCCTTCTGGGTGATGGTGCCTTCGCTGGCCAGCGCCAGCGGGTTCCAGTTCGGCTCGGAGATGTCGCCGGTCCAGCCAAGGTAGCTGGTGAACGGGTCCCAGCTCTGGCCGGGGCCGCCAATCTGGTAGTCGCCGTAGTTGGCGTACTCGCGCTTGTTGTAGCTCAGGCCGGCCATGAACTGGTGCTCGCGGCCGAACAGCCGGAACGGGCCGTCGATATAGCCATCGACCGCGTTGACCTTGCGCTCGGTGTTGTAGAAGCCGGCCGACGGCGAAATGCCGGTGCCGGTGCTCCTGTCGAAGAACGAGGCACCACTGGTCCAGTCGTTGTAGGCCGGGTAGAACAGCTTGTCGTCGGCCTTGGTCTCATCGTGGGTCGCACCGACCTTGAACTTCCAGCCATTACTGAAGGCGTGCTGCAGGGTGGCGAACGCACGCTTGCTGGTGGTGTCCCAGTAGGTCCAGTTCGGACTGGCGTTGAACGATTCGTCGTAGCCGGTGGCCGAGCCGTCGGAGAACAGCATCGGGAAGCCGCCCCAGGTCGCACCATTGGCGCGCTTCTGCTGGTAGTCGTAGCCCACGCTCAACTGCGTGTCCGGAGTCAGGTCGGCGTCGATCACCGCGTAGCCCAGCGTCTTGTGCTGGTTGTAGCGGTCCATCTGCGCGTCGGTGTCGAGGTAGCTGCCGATCACCCGGCCACGCACGGTGCCGCTGGTGTTCAGCGCGCTGCCCACGTCCACGGTGGTACGGGTACGGCCCCAGCTGCCGACGTTCACCGATACGCTGCCGGCCAGCTCGGCGCTGTCGGCATGCTTGCGGATCAGGTTCACCGAGGCAGACGGGTTGCCTGCGCCACTGAGCAGGCCGGTGGCGCCGCGCACCACCTCCACGCGGTCATACAGGGCGAGGTCCAGGCCGGAATCGCCGTAGCTCCAGTTCTGCACCATCTGCGTGGGCAGGCCATCGAACTGGTAACTGTCGATGTAGAAGCCGCGCGCATAGAACTCGGTGCGCTCGCTGTCCGATTGCGTGCTGGTCACACCGGTAGTGTTGGCCAGCACGTCGATGATGTCGTCCAGGTTCTGATCTTCGATGCGCTGATGGCTGATGATGCTGACCGACTGCGGAATCTCGCGCGGCGTCAGGTCGAAGCGGGTACCGGCCGAGGTGCGGCGCACCGAGTAGCCCTCCGCGCGCTCGCCCTTGACCACCACCTTGTCGAGGGTGGTCGCATCGGTGGCAGTTTCTGCGAAGGCGGTCGGGGCGATGGCGCAGAGTGCGGCGAGCACGGCAACGGACAGCCGCTGAGGCTGCGGGATACGGAATGCAGGACGGTTCATGGGATTCCTGGACGAGCATGCGCGTTCGGCCGACATCCAGGAGGCGAGGCGCTAAGGGTAGGGGAAAGGCGGGCGCGCCTTCCTGGCGACGCTGTAATCGAAAGGAATGTTAATACGAACTATTCCTATTTACAAATCATGAACAGGGGCGCGCGGGCAGGATCGTCCGGCTGCTGTGGGACGACCGCCGTCCGGCGGCTTAGCGGCGCAGCAGTGGCAGAGGATCCCGTGCGCCGTCTGCGCCGTAGATGCCCCAGTGCAGGTGCGGCGGGGTGCCCTTGGCGTTGCCGCTGTCGCCGACGTGGCCGAGCAGATCGCCCGCGGCTACGACCTGGCCGCGGGCGAGGCCTGCGGCCCAGCTCTCCAGATGGGCGTAGTAGTAGCGCTCGCGGCCGGGGCCGATGACCCAGACCTGACGGCCGCCCAGGCCGCCTTCCCGCACCTCGGCAACCACGCCCGGGGTCGCGCTGCGGACCGGGGTACCCCGCGCGGCGAAGATGTCGATGCCGGCATGGCTGCGGTCGCGCCCTCGCGGCGCGCCGAAGGTATCGGCGATCTGGCCCGGCCGCACGCCGTCCACCGGTACCGGCAGCTCGGTGGCCGGTGGCATCCGGGCCAATGACCACAGCATCTTCGGCGCTTCGGCCCAGCGGCTGTTCCAGACGGACAGGGCGGCAACGACGGTGACGACCAGCAGGAACGCACGCAGCAGCCAACGGCGCAGCAGGCGGGCGGAAGACGTGGAGGGTGTGCGGGGCGAAGGATTCATGCCGCGCCAGTATGGCGCGGTGGGTGTCGAGGCCGGTTCATTCCAGGGGGACTTCGAAACTGCGCTTCAGCGTGGACAGTGCCACCGCGGTGCGGAATCGTTCGATGTTGTCGTCGCCACCGAACAGCCGCTCGCTGATGGCGTCGTATTCCTCCATCGAGGTGGCCGAAAGCACCAGCAGGAAATCGCCGTCACCGGTGATGGCATAGCACTGCTGCACCGCCGGGTCGTCCTGCACGCGCTGCTTGAACGGCGCCACGCGATCACGCTGCTCGCTGACCATGCGCACCTCGACGATGAGGGTCAGCGGTCGGCCGATCCGCGCCGCCGCCACCACGGCCACATTGGCCGCGATCACACCGCTGTCCTGCAGACGCCTGACCCGCCGCTGCACCGCCGGCGTCGACAGGTGCACGGCTTCGGCGATCTCCCGCTGTGGCAGCGTGTTGTCCCGCTGCAGCAGGGTGAGGATGGCGCGGTCGAAGCTGTCCAGCACGGGGGCAGTGGCCATGGTGAGCAGAAGTTGCATGGACGGGCCGGTAATTGAGCCAAGTGCTCGCCGTCGACGCAATAGACTGGACGCATGCAGACTTCACGATTCGCGCCGATGTTGCCGGCGCTGGCGGTGCTCGGCTCGGTAACGGCGCTGTCCGTTGGCACGTCCTATGCAAAGCATCTGTTCCCGCTGATCGGCGCGCAGGGCACCAGCGCGCTGCGCGTGGGCTTCTCCGCACTGTTGCTGCTGCTGTTCTGGCGACCCTGGCGCTGGAAGACCCGCCGCGCGGATGCGATCACCATCCTGCGCTACGGGCTCACGCTGGGCCTGATGAACCTGCTGTTCTACATGGCCATCCGCACGATCCCGTTCGGCATCGCGGTGGCCATCGAGTTCACCGGGCCGTTGACCGTGGCGATGCTGTCGTCACGGCGCCCGATCGATTTCCTGTGGGTGGGATGCGCAGTGGTCGGCCTGCTCCTGCTGTTACCGCTGGGCGGTGCGGCGGCACTGGACCCGGTGGGCGTGCTGTATGCACTGGGTGCGGCGGCGTGCTGGGGCCTGTACATCGTGTTCGGCAAGCGCGCCGGCCACCTGCATGCCGGCCATTCGGTGTCGCTGGGCCTGCTGGCGGCGTCGCTGGTGGTGGTGCCGGTCGGGGTGATCCATGCCGGCGCGGCCCTGCTCGATCCGAAGATCCTGCTGGCGGGCCTGCTGGTGGCACTGGTGTCCAGTGCGATTCCGATGTCGCTGGAGATGGTGGCGCTCAAGCGCCTGCCGAAGGAAACCTTCGGCATCCTGATCAGCATGGAGCCGGCGGTGGCCGCGCTGTGGGCGATGCTGTTGCTGCACGAACACCTGCATGGATTGCAGTGGCTGGCGATCGGCTGCACCGTGGTGGCTTCGGTGGGGAGCACGATGACGGCGCGGCGGTCGAAGGCGCCGGCGATGCAGGCGGGGGTTGGGGGGGGGGGGGGGGGGGGGGGGGGGGGGGGGGCGGGGGGGGGCGGGGGGGCGGCGCGGGGGGGGGGGGGGCGCCCGCCCCGCCCGCCCCCCCCCCCCCCCGCTACCGATCAGCGCAGGGCGCTGGCCGGTACGTCGATGGCCATGGCCAGCGCCAGATGGTCCGAGAAGGCCGCCGGTACGGCTTCGACCGCGCGGGTCTGCAGGCTGCTGCTGACCAGGATGTGGTCGATGGCGCGGTCCGGGCGCCAGCTGGGGAACGTCGGCACGATGCAGCCTGGAGGCTGCAGCCGGGTCTTCTGGTACAGCACCTGCATTTCCGGTCGTTCGGCCAGGCAGTTGAAGTCACCCATCAGCACGGCATTGGGGTGGTCGGACAGCAGCTCGGCAATGAAACCGAGCTGTGCTATCCGCGAACCGGCACCCAGCGAGAGGTGGGCCACGGCCACGGCCAGGCCGTCCCTGCCATCACCGAACCTGGCCAGCAGCACGCCACGCCCGCCGATGCGGCCGGGCAGGGCGTGGTCCTGCACCTCCACCGGCTCCAGTTTGCTCAGCAGGCCGTTGGCACTGGATGCAACCCCGCCCATGCGCCGGTTCGGCTGGTGGCTCCAGTAGTTGAAGCCGGCACGCTGGGCCAGGTAGTGGGTCTGGTTGGTGAAGCCCGAACGCAGGCTGCCTGGATCGGCTTCCTGCAGGCCAACGATGTCGTGCCCACGCGCCAGTGTGGCAATCGCATCAAGACTGCTGCGCTTGCGACCCGCCGGCAGCGCATGTGACCAGCTGCGGGTCACATAGTCGCTGTAGCGGCGGGTACTGGAGCCGGCCTGGATGTTGGCCGTCAGCAGACGCAGGGTCCGTGTAGAGGGGGAATTCACGGCCGGGGACAGCTTCTCTTGGATCAGTGAGCCTGGGCCGCACCGCGCTCGCGGGCGATCAGGTGGTCGGCGATGCGCAGCATGTCCGGGAAGCTCTTGCCCTTCACCAGGTACTTGCCGTTGACGATGATCGACGGGGTGCCGCTGATCTGGCTGCGCTGCGCGAACTGCTTGGCCGAGTTGGTCTTGGCATTCACCGCGAAGCTGCCCATGGTGGCGGCGAACTGCTTCGGATCGACGCCGTAGCCGGCGTAGAACTTGGCGATGTCCTCGACCGAATCACGGCCGCGTTCGCCCTTCAGGGTCTTCTGCGAGTGGATGGCGGCGTACAGCGCCTCGTGGGTCTTCTCCTGCACGCCCAGCGTCTGCGCGGCATAGAAGGCACGGGCGTAGTCGTCCCAGGTGCCGCCGAACATGGCGGGCACGTAGACGAAGTTCACGTCGCCCGGCAGACCGGCCTTCCACGGGCCGACCAGCGGCTGGAAGGCGGCGCAGGCCGGGCAGACGTAGCCGAAGATCTCGACCACTTCGACCTTGCCGGCAACCGGCTGGAAGGGCTGGCCGTTCGGAATTTCCTGGTAGTCCTCACCGGCCACCGGCGCCGGACCGGTCAGTGCGGTGGTGGTCGGGGCCGGAGCGGCCGCCGGAGCGGCTTCGGCGGCCTTCTCGCCTTCGGCTGCCGGGGCCGCGCCTGCGCTGTCAGCGGCCGGTGCCGCAGCGGGCTCGGTGCTGGCTGGGGCGGTGGTCGGCTCGGCCGGGGCGGCGGAGGTGTTGGCGGTGCCGTCGTCGGCCTTGCAGGCCGCCAGGATCGGCAGCAGCGCTGCGAGTGCGAGGGCGTAGCGGATCTTCATGGAAGCGTCTCCAGCATCTGGAATGGTGGGGCCGGCGGCGGGCGCCGGCCAGGGGGAAATGATGACACGCGGCGGCGACAGCGCCGTGTCGGGAGTGGGCGTTGGTTCAGCGGCCGCGGTTGGCGCGGACCTGGGCGATCAGCGCCGAGGCAATGCGCAGCTGGTCGTCGAAGCTGTTGCCGCGGACCAGATACTGGCCGTTGATGATCAGCGCCGGGGTACCGGGGATGCGGGTGCGCTGGGCGAATGCCCGCGCCGCGTCGACCTTCTTCTGCACGGCGTCGCCCCGCAGGGCCTGGGTGTAACGCTCGGGCGCCACGCCGTACGCCTTGTAGAAGGTGGCGAGCTCATCGGCCGAGACATTCTGCATCGGCAGGGTGCCCTGCTCGTGCAGAGCCTTGAACACGGCCGCATGGCTGCGCTTGGCGACGCCGACTTCTTCGGCGGCGTAATAGGCCAGCGCCCAGGCATCCCAGGCGCCCCCGAACGCCGCAGGCACCGGAGTGAAGCGAACATCCGCCGGCAGCTTGGCCGCCCAGGCTTCCAGCTGCGGTTCGAAACGCGCGCAGTGCGGGCAGGTGTAGCCGAACACCTCGACCACTTCGATCTTGCCGGCGAGCGGCTGGAACGGACCGGCCTGGGCGATGCGCTCGTAGTCGCGACCTTCGACCAGCGGGGCTGCGGCAGGTGCGGCACTGGCGGCCATCGGCAGCAGCACCAGCAGGGACAACAGCAGGCGGGGAATCAACCTCATCGACACGCATCTCCGTTGAAAAAGCAACGCCGGCGCAGTCGCCGGCGTGAAGGAAACATACCGCAGGCGCGGGCCGCGGTGGTGGCCCGCGCCGACCAGTGGCGGTCAGGGGGCGGCGGCCGGTCGTGCCGGTGTGGCTTCGGTGGCCACGTCGTCGGCCCGGTTGTGCAGGCCCTGCAGGTAGCTGGACAGCGCCTGCACTTCCTGTTCGGTCAGCTTCTGTGCCACCGCGGCCATGATCTGGAAGTGCGCCTTGTCGGTTTCGTTGGTCTGCCCGGCCTGGTACTCCTGCAGGCGGCGCGCGACATAGCTGGCGTGCTGGCCACCGATATGCGGGTAGGCCGGGCCCGGGTTGCCGGCGCCGCTGGGGCCGTGACAGGCCATGCAGGCCGGCAGCCCGCGCGACGCGTCGCCGCCGCGGTACAGCTGCTGGCCGATCTGGTAGAACTTCATGCCCTTGTAGGGGCCTTCGGTCACCGCGGTGTCGTCGGCGATGCCGGCGGTGGCCTTCTGCGTGGCGAAGAACGCGCCGATGTCGCGCATGTCCTGCGGGGTGAGGTTCTGCACGAACGGCACCATCGCCACTGCCGCACCGGAGCTGCGCTGGCCGTTGGCGATCAGGGCCATCTGCTGGGCGACATAGCGCTCGCTCTGGCCGGCGATGGACGGGTACATCTCGACCGTGGAATTGCCGTCGGCACCATGGCAGGCCGCGCAGGCCGCAGCCTTGCCCTGGCCAGCCTTGGCATCGCCCCAGGTCGTCTTGCTGAAATCCACCTCCAGCGAGGCGGTGTTGATCGGCCCGTTGTCGGGCAGCGGGGTCAACGTGGTCTGCGCGAACGCAGCGGCGGCAACAACGACAGCAGTGGCAAGGGCGGATACGGCAAGAACGCGAGCGTGGCGCATGCTAAAGCTCCGTATGGACCGGGCCGGGCGGTGGCCGCCGGCATCGCCCGGATTATCAACGGCGTTTCCACGCACGGTCAACGAAGCAGTGCAGCAAAATCCCCGCTGGGGCCGTCGGCACGGGCGCGCGGCGCCGCAACATGCGATCCTATGCGCATGTCATTGCTCCTTGAACGCGCCCGTTACCACCTCTCGGCCCACAACGCGCGGCAGCTGCCGCCCGACGAAGGGGCCGAAGTGGCCTTCGCCGGCCGCTCCAACGCCGGCAAGTCCAGCGCCCTCAATGCGTTGACCCGGCAGAATGCCCTGGCCCGCGTCTCCAAGACCCCCGGCCGCACGCAGCAGCTGGTGTTCTTCCAGATCACCCCGGAAGCAAGCCTGGTCGACCTTCCCGGCTACGGCTACGCCAAGGTGCCGCTGGAGCTGCAGGCGCACTGGCAGGCCTTCATCGACAGGTACTTCCGTACCCGGGAGGCACTGAAGGGGCTGGTGGTGGTGATGGACATCCGCCACCCGCTGAAGGACTACGACCGCCAGATGCTGTCTTACGCCGTACAGCGCGGCCTGCCGGCGCATGCGCTGCTGACCAAGGCCGACAAGCTGGGCCGCGGCCAGCAGATGCAGACGCTGCAGAAGGTGCGCAAGGAACTGCAGTCGGCCTACGGCGACAGCGTCAGCGTGCAGGTGTTTTCCGGTGAGGACCGCACCGGCGTGGACGAAGCCCGTGCCGTGATCGGTGGCTGGCTGGGCCTGGAATAACCTCTCGCCCGCCGGGCATGGCCCGGCGCTACCGGATCGGTGGGGGCCGACCTTGGTCGGCACACCCTCACAATGGCGAATACTCCGCCGGCACCCAGGCATAGGCCTGGCCTTCCCTGCGCACGTGGCCCAGGCCCGGGAAAGGCAGATGCGCACCCGCCACCCACCACGCCCCGGCGGTGGCCTGCTGCAACAGACTGCGGCGGCTGGCCGTGGCCGCCTTGCGGTCCGAATCGGCCTCGAACGCGGCTTCCGGGTGGGCGAACTGCACCGCGTGGAAGTGCAGCACGTCGCCCCACACCAGCAGTGACTGGCCCTGGCTGTCGAACCGGTAAGAGACGTGGCCGGGGGTGTGGCCATGGGTATCCATCGCCAGGGCACCGCCTGGGAGGGCATCGCCAGGCTGGAAGGTACGCAGGTGGCCGCTGGCCTGATAAGGCGCCACGGCGGTTCGGGCGAGCGGGAAGGCAAAGCGCACGCCCTCCGGTGCGGTGGTTTCGCTGGCCGGGTTGAGCCAGTAGTCCGCGTCGGCCCTGGACAGCCACACCGTCGCGTTCGGATAGGCCGGCTTGCCCTGCGCGTCGAGCACGCCGCACAGATGGTCGGGGTGGGCGTGGGTCAGCAGGATGTCGTCCACCTCGGCGGGATCCACGCCTGCGGCACGCAGGTTCCCCAGTACCTGGCCCAGGCCGGGACCGAAGCACTGTGCGGTGCCCGTGTCGACCAGGGTGAGGTGATTGCCCTGGCGGATCAGGTAAGCATTGACCGCGGTCTGCAGGCCCTTGCTGTCTTCGGGGACATAGCGGCCTTCCAGCAGGCGGGTGACCAGCGTCGGCGGCACGTCGACCACTTCCTGCCGGCCGAGTGCGACCACGCCATCGAACAGGGCGGTGACCTGCAGGGTGCCGATGCGGTGGTGATAGACGCCGGGCATCTGCCGGGTGGGTGCGGGTGAGGTGGCTTCGGCGAGTGCGGTCAGCGGCAGCGCAGCCAGGGCCAGCAGCAGGGCGCCGCGCAGCGGCAGGTGATGCAGGGTCATGAGGGTTCTCGATGGAGGACGGGCGGTTCCGTTGCGGCTAGCGTGCCGTGGCCGGCGTGCGCGCGGCGCTCAAACCGCTGCGCGGAATGCTCAGGGAAGGGAGTGTGCTGGCAGGGCTGCGCCCCGCACCCGCAGAGGCAACGGCCGAAGCAACAGCCGAAGCAACGGCAACAGCGGGCTGTCCGTGGTATGGCGGGGTGGGTCCGGTTGCGGGGGACGCCGTAAATACGTCCCTGTAGGCTCGGTCGCGCCATCCATGGCGCTCACGCCCCCGCAACCGGACCCACCCCGCCTTCGACAGTTTTCCACGATCTGTCGGAAATGCTCTTGGGGTGCGGGACCGTTTTGGGGGGGGAACCGGGGGGGCCCCCCGAATTTTTTTGGTATTATGGAGCGGGGTGGGGGGCCGGCCCCCCCCCCCCCTGACCCCCTCAGATGTCTGTAGGAGCCAGTCCGTACTGCTCGGCGAAGCGCTTGCTGAAGCTGGCCGCGGAACGGTAGCCCGCGCGTGCGGCCACGGTCTTCAGCGGCAGGTCGGTGGTGTACAGCAACTGCATGGCGTGGGCCAGTCGTGCCTCGGTCAGCAGCTGGCGCAGGCTGGTACGCTCGGCCGCCAGCCGACGACGCAGGGTGGCGCCGCTCAGTGCGAACTGCTCCTCCAGATCACGCGATTGCCAGTCGCGCGCAGGTTCAGCGGCGATGCAATCCCGTATCTGCTCACCCAGCGTCGGTGCAGTGGGCAGCAACAGGTTGCCGTGGCCTTGCCGGCACAGGGTCAGCACCATCGAGGCCAGGGCCAGCCGGGCGTCGCTGTAATGGCCATCCTGCAGCGATTGCCGCCAGCGGCGCAGCACGGCGCCATGTTCGGCCAGCGACAACCGCGCCATCGACGGACCGGCGCTGGGCAGTTCCTCGTTCCACAGTGTCCGCGCCGCGGCCAGCACTTCCGCACACAGCGGCACGATGGCGCTGAGGTAACGGCCGCTGCGCGGGTCTGGACGGTTGACCACGTCGATGCGGCAACGCTGGGTCAGCAGCAGTATGTCGCCGGGCGCGAACTCCAGCGTCTGGTGTGCGGTACGTACCTGCTTGCGTCCTTCCAGCAGGATCGCGAACTGCGGTTGCGGGATCTCCACCGAGCTGGCGCCATGCTCGCGCCGTGCGGTGACGCAGGCATAACCCTCGGCGCGATCACAACCGGCCAGCGAAGACATCTCGGCCAGCAGCGCCGTTGCGGCGGGCAGCATCGTGGTCATGTCACGTGGGCTCCCAGCAGCCGGCCGACGCCGGCGGCTGCAGCCATTGCCAGTGCGCCCCAGAACATGACGCGCAGGGCGCCGCGCAGGGCAGGCGCACCTCCGGCGCGGGCCGCCATCGCGCCGGTCACGCACAGGCCCAGCAGGGTGCTGGCAGTGGTCACCCCTGCCACGGAGTCGGCCGGTGCCAGCAGTGCGGTCAGCACCGGCAGGGCCGCCCCACAGGTGAAGGCTGCGGCGGAGGCCAGTGCGGCCTGCAGCGGCCGGGCGCGCAGGGTATCGGTGATGCCCAGTTCGTCGCGAGCGTGCGCACCGAGGGCATCATGGGCCGTGAGCTGTTCGGCCACCTGCCGCGCCAGCGCCGGGGCCAGGCCGCGATGGCGGTAGATGGCGGCCAGCTCTTCCAGCTCGCTGTGCGGATCGTCCTGCAGTTCGCGCTTCTCCATCGCCAGGTCGGCGCCTTCGGTGTCGGCCTGGGTCTGCACCGAGACGTACTCGCCGGCGGCCATCGACATCGCCCCTGCGACCGTGCCCGCCAGGCCGGTGGCCAGCAGGGTGCTGGCCGATGCGCCACTGGCGGCAACGCCGACCACCAGCCCTGCCACTGAAACAATGCCGTCGTTGGCGCCGAGCACGGCGGCGCGCAGCCAGCCGACGCGGTCGGCCCTGTGTCGTTCCGGATGGCGCGAATGACGGGTCATGCCTTGCAGTGTACGAGGGTCAAGAGGTCGTCGGTAGGATGCTGAAACCCGTCTCCGTCGCATGCTGCGACGGGGCGCCACGCTATAGTGCGCCCTTGCGATGGAAGGCTCCCAGCCCCACATCTCCCGTCACCGTACAGCGAGTCTTCCCCTTGTCGAGCCCCAGCCACGTCGCCGATACGCCCATTACCGACCGCTCGCAGCTGGTGGAGGTGATCGCCTCCGGCGAAAAGCCCCGCGCGCAGTGGCGCATCGGCACCGAGCACGAGAAGTTCGGCTTCCGCCTGGACGACCTGCGACCGCCGGCCTTTGAAGGCGAGCGTGGCATCGAGGCCCTGCTCAACGGCCTGGTCCGTTTCGGCTGGGAACCCGTGCAGGAAAACGGCAACACCATCGCCCTGCTGCGCGATGGCGCGTCGGTGACGCTGGAACCGGCCGGCCAGCTGGAACTGTCCGGCGCGGCGCTGGAGACCATCCACCAGACCTGCGTGGAGACCGGTACCCATCTGAACGAAGTGGCGCAGGTGGCCGGCGAGCTCCAGCTGGGCTTCCTGGGCATGGGCTTCCAGCCGAAGTGGGCGCGCGATGAGATGCCGTGGATGCCGAAGGGCCGCTACAGGATCATGCGCGCGTACATGCCCAAGGTCGGTTCGCTCGGCCTGGACATGATGACCCGTACCTGCACGGTGCAGGTCAACCTGGACTACGCCAGCGAAGCGGACATGGTGAAAAAGTTCCGCGTTTCGCTGGCACTGCAGCCGATCGCCACCGCGCTGTTCGCCGACTCGCCGTTCACCGAAGGCAAGCCGAACGGCTACCTGAGCTATCGATCGCACATCTGGACCGACACCGACGCCGACCGCACCGGCATGCTCGACTTCGTGTTCGAGGATGGCTTCGGCTATGAGCGTTACGTCGATTACCTGCTGGACGTGCCGATGTACTTCTCCTACCGCGATGGCATCTACCACGATGCCAGCGGGCAGAGCTTCCGCGATTTCATGCAGGGCCGGCTGCCGGTGCTGCCGGGCGAGTTGCCGACCCTGCGCGACTGGTCGGACCACACGACCACGGCGTTCCCGGAAGTGCGCCTGAAGAAGTATCTGGAGATGCGGGGCGCCGATGGCGGTCCGTGGAGCCGCCTGTGCGCCCTGCCGGCGTTCTGGGTCGGCCTGCTGTACGACGACACCGCGCTGGATGCGGCCTGGGATCTGGTGCGTGACTTCACCCTGGCCGAGCGCCATGTCCTGCGCGACGGCGTGCCGAAGCATGCGATGAACCTGCCGTTCCGCGATGGCACCGTGCGCGATCTGGCGCGCGAGGCGGTGAAGATTTCCGTTGAAGGCCTGAAGCGCCGCGCCGCGCGCAATGCCGATGGCCAGGACGAGAGCAAGTTCCTGGATGTGCTGCAGGAGATCGTCGAATCCGGCCTGACACCGGCCGAGCGCAAGCTGGCGCTGTTCCATGGTCGCTGGCACGGCAACGTGGACCCGGTGTTCCGGGAATTCGCGTACTGAATGCGGTCGCGGGGGGGGGGGGGGGGGGGGGGGCGAAACCAAGGCGGAGGGGGGCGGGCGGGCGGGCCGCGGGCGGGGGGGGGGGGGGGGCGGGGGGGCCGGGGGGGGGGGGGGGGGCGGAGAAAAAACACACACCCC
>NZ_JBRRES010000048.1:0-25250 GCF_056760395.1 Stenotrophomonas sp. STEN009
CCGCCGGTGCGCCCCCGCCCCCGCGGCCCGCCGGCGGCCGCGGGGCGCGCCCCCCCCCCCCCCCCCCCCCCCCCCCCCCCCCCCCCCCCCCCCCCGCCCCCCCCCCCCCCCCGGCGGGTGTTTCAGGGTGCGTGCGGTGCTCAGCCCTGCCTGCGCACCGGCGCACCATTGGCCTTGTAGTAGGGCGCGGTGCTGCGGGGCAGCGGCGCACGGCCGCGGATCACGTCGGCGAGCTTTTCGGCGATCATGATGGTCGGCGCGTTGAGATTGCCGGTCACCACCTGCGGCATGATCGAGGCGTCGACGATGCGCAGGGCCTCCAGACCATGCACACGGCCCTGGCCGTCCACCACCGCCATCGGATCATCGGCGTGGCCCATCTTGTTGGAGCAGGACGGGTGGTATGCCGTCTCAGCATGCTCACGGACGAACGCGTCGATCTGTGCATCGGTCTGCAGTGCACTGCCCGGCGAAATCTCGCGGCCGCTGTATGGAGCCAGTGCCGGCTGCGCGAAGATCTCGCGGGTGATGCGGATCGCCGCGCGGAACTCGCGCCAGTCCTGGTCGTGCGACATGTAGTTGAACAGGATGCTTGGATGCTCGCGCGGATCCTTGGAGCGGACATGGATGCGGCCACGGCTGGGCGAGCGCATCGAGCCGACATGCATCTGGAAGCTGTGTGCCTTGATCGGATTGGACCCGTTGTAGTTGATGGCCACCGGCAGGAAGTGATACTGCAGGTTGGGCCAGTCGAACTCGGCATCGCTGCGGATGAAGCCGCCGGCCTCGAACTGGTTGCTGGCGCCGATACCAGTGCCCAGGAACAGCCATTCAGCGCCGATTGCCGGCTGGTTGTACAGCTTCAGCGCCGGCGCCAGCGAGACCGGCTTCTTGCATTCGTACTGGAGATACATCTCCAGGTGATCCTGCAGATTGGCGCCGACGCCCGGCAGGTGATGCACCAGGTCGATGTCGAGGCTGCGCAGCAGATCGGCCGGGCCCACGCCGGAGCGCTGCAGGATCTGTGGCGAGGCGATGGCGCCGCCGCACAACAGCACCTCGCGGCGGGCAGTGGCACGCTGCGGCTGGTCGTTGCGCAGCCACTGCACGCCCACCGCGCGCTTGCCGGAGAACAGGATGCGGTCGGTCAGCGCGTGGGTGACGATGGTCAGGTTCGGGCGCGGCCTGGCCAGATCCAGATAGCCGCGGGCGGTGCTGGAGCGGCGGCCCTTCGGCGTGACCGTGCGGTCCATCGGGCCGAAGCCTTCCTGCTGGTAGCCGTTGAGGTCATCGGTGCGCGGATAGCCTGCCTGCACGCCGGCTTCAACCATGGCTGCGAACAGTTCGTTGTTGCCGGCCTTGGGGGTGGTCACCCGCAGCGGGCCATCGCCCCCGTGGTAATCGTTGGGGCCGATGTCGCGGGTCTCGGCCTTGCGGAAGTAGGGCAGGCAGTCCAGATAGGTCCAGTCGTCCAGGCCGGGCATGCTCGCCCAGTTGTCGTAGTCCATCGCGTTGCCGCGGATGTAGCACATGCCGTTGATCAGCGACGAACCGCCCAGGCCCTTGCCACGGCCGCAGTCCATGCGGCGGTTGTTCATGAAGGGCTCGGGGTCGGTCTTGTAGGCCCAGTTGTAGCGCTTGCCCTGCAGCGGAAACGCCAGCGCCGCCGGCATCTGGGTGCGGAAGTCGAGCCGGTAGTCCGGGCCACCCGCTTCCAGCAGCAGTACGCTCACATCGGCATCTTCGGTCAGACGGGTGGCCAGCACGTTGCCGGCCGAGCCGGCGCCGATGATGATGTAGTCGTACTCGTTATGGGTGCTCATGGTTGTTCTCCTTCAGGCCGGGACACGCTGCACGCAGGCGTCCCGGCGGAATGTCGGATCGGCGCGGTGGCCGGACGAGGGGCGCGGCTCAGAACACGCTGGCGTAGTCGCCCAGTTCGACCTGCACCGACTTGATGCGGGTGTAGTGGCCCAGGGTCGAGAGGCCGTTCTCGCGGCCGACACCGGACTCCTTGTAGCCACCCACCGGCATTTCGGCTGGCGATTCGCCCCAGGTGTTGATCCAGCAGATGCCGGCTTCCAGGCGATGGATGATGCGGTGGGCGCGGCTGATGTCCTTGCTGACCACGCCGGCGGCGAGGCCGAAGGTGGTGTCATTGGCGCGGCGGACCACTTCATCTTCGCTGTCATAGGCAAGGATGCTCATGACCGGCCCGAAGATCTCTTCCTTGACGATGGTCATGTCGTCGCGGCAGTCGGAGAACACGGTCGGCAGCACATAGGCGCCCTGGGCCAGCGTGCCGTCGGTGGCACGGCCGCCGCCGATCAGCAGGCGCGCGCCTTCGGTCTTGCCGCTTTCGATGTAGCGCAGCACGTTCTCCATGTGCGGGAAGCTGGTCAGCGGGCCGAAGTTGGTGCCCGCGGCCATCGGATCGCCGATGCGGATGCGCTTGACGCGCTCGACCACGGCGGCCTCGAACGTGGCCAGCATGCCGCGCGGCACAAACACGCGGGTGCCATTGGTGCACACCTGGCCGGAGCTGAAGAAATTGGCCATCACCGCGATGTCGGCGGCGCGGTCGAGATCGGCGTCATCGCAGATCACCAGCGGCGATTTGCCGCCCAGTTCCATGGTCACTTCCTTCAGCGAGGAGGAGGCGGCTGCAGCCATCACCTTCTTGCCGGTGGCCACGCCACCGGTGAAGGAGATCTTCTCGATCACCGGATGTTCGGTGAGCCAGTTGCCGATTTCGCGACCGGGGCCCTGCACGACATTGAACACGCCGGCCGGCACGCCGGCTTCGGTGTAGATCTCGGCAAGCCGGATGGCGGTCAGCGGCGTGACCTCGGACGGCTTGAACACCATCGCATTGCCGGCGGCCAGTGCCGGCGCCGACTTCCACAGGGCGATCTGGATCGGGTAGTTCCAGGCACCGATGCCGGCGACCACGCCCAGCGGTTCACGGCGGGTGTAGAAGAAGCTGGATTCGCGCAGCGGCAGCTGGATGCCTTCGATGGCGGTCGCCAGGCCAGCGTAATACTCCAGCACATCGGCGCCGGTGACGATGTCCACCGTGGTGGTTTCCGCCAGCGCCTTGCCGGTATCGAGCGTTTCCAGGCGGGCCAGTTCGTCATTGCGCTCGCGCAGGATCTCCACGGCGCGGCGCAGGATGCGCGAACGTTCCATGGCGGTCATTGCCGCCCATGCCTTCTGGCCTTCGGTGGCGCTTTCGACGGCGCGTTCGACGTCGGCCTGGCTGGCGACCTGCACCTCGGCGATGACCTCACCGGTGGCGGGGTTGACCGTGGCGAAGGTCTTGCCGCTGGTGGCATCGACCCGGCGGCCATGGATGTAGAGCTGTTGGACGGGCAGGGTAGTCATGGGGCGTACTCCTCGAAAGGGGGCGGGAAGCTGAAAGCGCTTATAGCGCGTCGGCCTGCAACTGGAAGTCGATGTAGCCGTAGGCGATGCGTCGGGCCTTGTCAGCATCGAAGGCGCCGCCGACCAGGCTGCCGCGCAGCCAGAGGCCATCGATCATCGCGGCCAGGCCGCGGGCGGCGAGGCGTGCCTGTGGGCGTGGCAGCACGCGGTTGAACTGGTGGCACAGGTTGGAGAACAGGCGCTGGTCGTTGGCGTGCTGCAGGCGCGCCAGTTCCGGCTGGTGCATGCTCGCGGCCCAGAAGGTGAGCCAGACACGCATCGCGGTGCCATTGATCTGGCTGTCATCGAAGTTGCCATCGACGATGGCGCGCAGCTGGTCGCGGGGATCGTCGCCCACCCCGGCCCGGCAGCGGGCGACCGCGTCCCGCAGTTCGCGCAGGATCTGCCGCATCGCAGCGTTGAGCAGGCCGTCCTTGTCGCCGAAGTAATGGGCGACGATGCCGCTGGACAGCCCGGCCTTCCTGGCGATGGTGGCGACGGTGGCATCGGCCATGCCCATTTCGTCGATGGTCTGGAAAGTGGCCCGGATCAACTGTTCGCGACGGACCGGCTCCACGCCCTTCTTCGGCATTGTCTCTCCACGGATTGCGGCCCGAGGCATCGGGTTGGCCATCATTATGCTTTTTATTGATTGAACGTTCAATCAATAAACCCTAGGATGCGCTCGCGCCCCACGCCATGGGCCCGGTTTCCCGGTCCGGCCCCGCCCATGTGCTCCTTCGGACTGATGAGACGATCCCATGTCTTCCCAGGCTCACCCCAAGCGCTCGCCCCTGCGCTTGAACCGCTTTGTCTTCCTCAGCTCCTCGGTGTCGATCGGCATTCTCGGGCTGCTCACCGTCCTCTATCCCGATGCCAGCGAGCACTGGCTGCAATGGGCGCAGGCCGAAGTCTCGGCTGCGTTCGGCGCGTGGTACATGCTGCTGGTCGTGCTGTGCCTGGGATTCGTGCTGTGGCTGGCGTTCTCGCCCTATGGCCGTATCCGCCTGGGCCACAACGAGGAATCGCCGGCCTTCGGCTACGTCGCGTGGGTGTCGATGCTGTTCTCGGCGGGTATCGGTATCGCATTGCTGTACTACGGTGCCTACGAGCCGCTGGACCATTTCCTCAACCCGCCGGGCCAGCCGGGCGGCACGGTGGCGGCCGGGCGCGAGGCGATGGTGCTGACCTTCCTGCACTGGGGCCTGCATGGCTGGGCGCTGTACGCGCTGGTCGGGGTGGCGCTGGGCTATTTCGCCTATCGCCGCAACCTGCCGCTGGCATTGCGCTCGGCGCTGTATCCGATCTTCGGTGAGCGCATCCATGGCCGCATCGGCGACATGGTCGATGGCTTCGGCATTCTCGCCACGCTGATCTCCATGGTCACCAATCTCGGCATCGGTGCGCTGGTGGTGCAGTCCGGCCTGGTCTATCTGTTCCACATCCCGGACACACCGCAGGTACTGGTCGCGATCGTGCTGGTGATGATGGTGGTGGCCACCATCGGCGTGGTGGCGGGGGTCGAGAAGGGCATCGCCTGGCTGTCCAACCTCAACGTGCGCCTGTTGTGCGCGCTGTTGCTGTTCGTGCTGGTTACCGGCCCGACCCTGCATCTGTTCGATGGCCTGGTGCAGAACACGGGCGACTATCTCGGCGCATTCGTGCGCAAGAGCTTCGACATGTATCTCAACGATCCGCAGGGCCGCGCCTGGATGGGTTCCTGGACGCTGTTCTACTGGGCGTGGTGGATCGCCTGGGCGCCGTTCGTGGGCCTGTTCGTGGCACGCATCTCGCGCGGCCGCACCATCCGCGAGGTAGTGATGGGCGTGCTGTTGATACCGCTCGGCTTCACGCTGGCGTGGCTGTCGATCTTCGGCAACACCGCCATCGATCTGGTGCTCAACCATGGCCAGGCGGTGCTGGGGCAGGTGGCGCAGCACGATGCAGCGATGACCCTGTTCAAGCTGCTGGAGTACCTGCCCGGCGCACCCTATGTAGCCGGTGCCGCAGTGGTGATCGGTTTCGTACTGTTCCTGACCCCGGTCGATTCGGGTACGCTGATGATCGCCAACCTGTGCACCCGCCGTGTCGACGACGGGGTGGAGGATGGTCACGATGCGCCGATCTGGCTGCGCGTGTTCTGGGCGGTGGGCATCACCGTGGCCAGCATCGGCCTGCTGCTGGCGGGCAACTTCAGCGCGATGCAGACGGCCGTGGTCCTGTGCGGTCTACCGTTCTCGTTCACCCTGGCGTTCTACATGCTGGGCCTGCTGCGCGCATTGCGCACCGATCCGGACGCGCCGCGGCGCTGAGCGCACTGCCGGCCCTTGGCATTACAGGCGCAGGGCGGCTTCCAGCAGAGCTGTCGCCCATGGGGGCGTGCGCTGCAGCTGCCGCAGGTCATCGGCGGCCGGCCATTGCAGGTGGCCGTCCTCCATCTGCAGCAGCAGCTGTGGATCGGGCACGGCCTCGCCCGGCGCGGCGTCGGCGCTGTTGTCGTAGACCTGCAGCTGCGCCAGCACCGGCATCAGCCCGATCAGGTTCTGCTGCGCCAGCGGCCAGCGGCGGCGGATGTCGACTTCGGAAATGGGGTGGCCACCGGCCTGCACCCGTGCGCGTACCCGGGCGATGTGCTGCTCCGGGCTGGACAGTCCACAGAACCACATCAGCACGTCATGGGTGCGGCTGGCCTCACGCAGCAGGGCGGTGATCGAGTTGCCCCCCAGCGTGGTCTCGAAGGCATGGTTGCGGGCGTGATCCAGGGCGTCGCGGATACGGTTGACACCCTCCTGCCAGGCTTCGGCATTGGCCTCCATGGGGTCCAGGCCGGCCCGCTCGCGCAGCCCGCGGGCGAACGTATCGGGGTTGAACCATTCCAGGCCGGCTTCGCGCAGCACGTGGCCACCCACCGAACTCTTGCCGGCGCCATTGACGCCGGCAAGCACATACAGGAACGGGCGTGGCATCAGTGGCCCGTGCCCGCCTTGACCTGGCCCTTCAGGCGGGCAGGGCGACGCAGCAGTGCGCGTGCGGCATCACCGGCCTGGGCGTGCTGCAGCACCGCCAGGCGCTGGTCGAAGCCGGCACGCAGATCCGCCAGGGCCGGGTCCTGCCCACGCAGTTCCTCCAGCGAGCTTTCCAGCGCTTCGACCTTGGCCTGCAGCGCACGGTACTGCTCGATGGAAACGATCACGGCCTGCGGTTCGTTGTGATTGGTGACCACCACCATGTGCTGGTCGCGCACTTCCTGCATGACCTTGCGCCAGTGTTCCTTCACCGACGAGGCGGTGGTGTGGGTCAGCTCGTTGATCGGGTCGAAGCGGACGGGGGCGTGCAGCATGGCGGTGCTCCAGGGGACCTGTGCGATCACCTTACGCCTGTTTCATGCAAATTGCATGAATGGTGAAAAATATCAAAAATATGATTCATGGGCGATTCGGCCCCGGCGGTGACGCCGGGGGCCGGGCTTCCGCCCGCCGGATGCCGCGCGCCGGGTCAGCGGGCAGCCAGCTGACGCAGCACGTACTGCAGCAGGCCGCCGTGGTGGGCGAGGAGGCGCGGTTGCGAACCACCGGTTCGCGCGCCTCCGCAGCGCCCCGGCGGTAACGCCGGGGCCGGGCTTCCGCCCGCCGGATGGCGCCCGCCGGGTCAGCGGGCAGCCAGCTGACGCAGCACGTACTGCAGCAGGCCGCCGTGGCGGAAGTATTCCACTTCCTTCGGTGTCAGCAGCATCACCGACACCTCGAAGCGCTTCTGCGTGCCATCGGCCCGGGTCGCGGTGACCGTGGCGCGCTTGCTCGCACCGTCCTCCAGGCCGGTGATGTCGATGACTTCCGAGCCATCCAGCCCCAGCGACTGCGCGTTCTCACCATTGCGGAACTGCAGCGGCAGCACGCCCATGCCGACCAGGTTGGAGCGGTGGATGCGTTCGAAGCTCTCGGCGATGACTGCCTTCACGCCCAGCAGCAGGGTGCCCTTGGCGGCCCAGTCGCGCGACGAACCGGTGCCGTACTCCTTCCCGGCCAGCACCACCAGCGGCACCTTGTCGGCCTTGTACTTCATCGCCGCGTCGTAGATCGCCAGCTTCTCCGGCTGACCACCGCCGGCCGGGTAGTACAGGGTGTTGCCACCCTCCTCGCCGCCGAACATCAGGTTCTTGATGCGGATGTTGGCGAAGGTGCCGCGGACCATCACGTCATCATTGCCGCGGCGGCTGCCGTAGCTGTTGAAGTCGGCGGGCTGCACGCCCCGGGCCTGCAGGTAACGCCCCGCGGGCGAATCCTTCTTGATGTTGCCGGCCGGCGAGATATGGTCGGTGGTGATCGAGTCGCCGAACAGACCCATCACACGCGCGCCATGCACGTCGTCGATGCTGCCGGTCTGCATGGTCATGCCATCGAAGTACGGCGGGTTCTTGATGTAGGTGGAGTCATCGCTCCACTCGTACAGATTGCCGTCCGGCGAGGCGATGGTGTTCCAGCGCGTATCGCCCTTGAACACGTCGGCGTAGTTCTGCTTGAACATCTCCGGGCCGATGGTGGCGGCGATGACATCGCCGATTTCCTTGTTGCTCGGCCAGATGTCGCGCAGGTAGACCGGCTGGCCGTCGCTGCCGGTGCCCAGCGGCTGGGTGGTCAGATCGATGTCGGTGGTGCCGGCGATGGCGTAGGCGACCACCAGTGGCGGGCTGGCCAGGTAGTTCATTTTCACTTCGGGATGCACGCGGCCTTCGAAATTACGGTTGCCCGACAGCACGGAGGTCACCACCAGGTCACCGGCGGCGATGCCGGCACTGACCTCGGTCGGCAGCGGGCCGGAGTTGCCGATGCAGGTGGTGCAGCCGTAGCCGACCACGTAGAAGCCGATCTTCTCCAGCTCCTTCAGCACCCCGGCCTTTTCCAGATAGTCGGTGACCACGCGCGAGCCTGGGCCCAGCGAAGTCTTCACCCAGGGCTTGCGATCCAGGCCCTTGGCCGCCGCGTTGCGCGCCAGCAGGCCGGCACCGATCATCACCGCCGGGTTGGACGTGTTGGTACAGGAGGTGATCGCGGCGATGACCACCGCGCCATCCTTCAGGCGGACCTTCCGGCCTTCGATCTCGATGTCGGCGAAGCCCTTGGCCAGCTGTTCGTTGCCGACCGCGGTGCCGCCGCCCTCGTTGAGGAAGGAGGCCACATCGTCGCTGCGCTTGTCGCGGTTGCTGGTCAGGCCGACCAGCGCTTCGCGGTAGTTCTTCTGCACGTCTTCCAGCAGCACGCGGTCCTGCGGGCGCTTCGGTCCGGCCAGCGACGGATTCACCGTGCCCATGTCCAGCTCCAGCGTGGTGCTGTACTGGGCATGGGGGCTGTCCGGTTCGTGCCACAGGCCCTGCGCCTTGGCGTAGGCCTCGACCAGTTCGATCTGTTCTTCGCTGCGACCGGACAGGCGCAGGTAGTTCAGTGATTCGGCGTCGATCGGGAAGATGCCGCAGGTGGCGCCGTATTCCGGTGCCATGTTGCCGATCGTGGCGCGGTCGGCCAGTGGCAGGTGCTGCAGGCCATCGCCATAGAATTCGACGAACTTGCCGACCACGCCCAGCTTGCGCAGCATCTGGGTGACGGTCAGCACCAGGTCGGTGGCGGTGGCGCCCTCAGGCAGCCGGCCGGTGAGCTTGAAGCCGACCACCTGCGGGATCAGCATCGACGACGGCTGGCCCAGCATGGCCGCTTCGGCTTCGATGCCGCCCACGCCCCAGCCAAGCACGCCGATGCCGTTGATCATCGTGGTGTGGCTGTCGGTACCGAACACGGTGTCCGGGTAGGCCACGGCCCTGCCATCCTTGTCCGCGGTCATCACCACGCGGGCCAGGTTCTCCAGGTTCACCTGGTGGACGATGCCGGTGTTGGGCGGCACCACCTTGAAGTTGTCGAACGCCTTCTGGCCCCAGCGCAGGAACCCGTAGCGTTCCTGGTTGCGCTGGAATTCGATCTTGCCATTGAGATCGAGCGCGTCCGGCTTGCCGAACACATCGACCTGTACCGAATGGTCGATCACCAGTTCCGAAGGGATCTGCGGGTTGATCTGTTCCGGCTTGCCGCCCAGCTTGACCACCGCATCGCGCATGGCGGCCAGATCGACGACACACGGTACGCCGGTGAAGTCCTGCAGGACCACGCGCGCGGGCATGAAGGCGATTTCGGTGTCCGGCTCGGCCGCCGGGCTCCAGCGGGCAACGGCCTCGATGTGCTCCTTGCCGACGGTGACGCCGCCGTCTTCGTGCCGGAGCAGATTCTCCAGCAGGATCTTCATCGAGTAGGGAAGGTGGGAGATGTCGAAGCGCTGGCCCAGTGTGGGCAGGCTGAAGTAGTCGTAGGTCTTGCCGCCGACGTCCAGCTGGCTGCGGGTGGAGAACGAATCGCTCATGCGGGATGACTCCTTCTTGCGGATGGCTTGCAGTGGCCCGTGCATGGACGGACCTGCTTGCGTATGCCGGGGCTCTCCGCCACCGGATCCCCGCCAGTATGGCGGAGCCGGCGCGGCCGGGAACGTCCTCGGCGCAGGACGCAAGGTTACATGGCTGTATGTAGTGCCGATGTCACGGCTTGCCCCGCCACTGGCTCATCAGCATCTGCAGGAAGCGTTCGGCCGTGGGCGAGAGCAGGGCACCACGGCGGCGCACGATGCCGATGGTGCGCGAGACCACCGGATTGCCGATCGGCCGGGTCACCAGGATGGGATGGTCGCCGTCCGGGGTAGCCATCTTCGGCAGCACCGACACGCCGATCCCGGCCTCGACCATGCCCAGGGAGGTGGACAGGTGGGTCACTTCGTAATGCCAGCTCAGCTTCAGGTTCTCACGGGCGAGGGCGCCATCGAGCAGGGTCCGGTTGCCACTGGTGCGATGCACGGTGATCAGCTGGTGCTGGGCAAGATCGGCCCATTCCACGCGGCGCTTGCGAGCCAGCGGATGATCGCGGCGGCAGGCCAGCACGAACGGGTCCTCGGCCAGTACATCGAAATCCAGGTTGGGATCGTTGGCACCCATGAAATTGATGCCGAACTCCACTTCGCCGCGTTCCACTGCCTGCAACCCCTCGGTGGCGGGAATGTCGAGGATGCGGAAGCGGACGTGCGGATGCGCATCGTGGAAGCGTGCCATGACACTGGGCAGGAAGTAGAACGCCGCGGTGGGCAGGCAGGCGATGGTGACCGTGGCGCCGCGCGTGTCGTCGTGCCCGCGCAGCGAGAACAGCGAACCATCGAATTCCTCCAGCATGCGCCGTACCAGCGGCAGCAGGTTCTCGCCGACCGCGGTGGTGCTGACGCTGCGGGTGGTGCGTTCGAGCAGCGGTGAGCCGACGGCCTGCTCCAGCTTCTGGATCCGGCGGCTGAGCGCGGGCTGCGAGACGTGCAGGGTTTCGGCGGCGCGATGGAAGCTGCGCGTCTCGGCGACGAGCAGGAACGCGCGCAGATCGAGGATTTCGCAATTGATGCTCATACGGTATCAATCATCCAAAAATCAGCAATTCACAGATCAATCCGGCTCATGCCAGTATCGAATCACAGAGGGGTCATTCATCCCCTATACGCATCAATCTAGCACACGTATGTCGAACGATCTGCTCAGTATCCCCTGCGTCCTCATGCGTGGCGGCACGTCCAAGGGGCCGTTCTTCCTGGCCTCGGACCTGCCGGCCGACGCCGGCCTGCGCGACCAGCTGCTGCTGGAGGTGATGGGCTCGGGCCATCCGCTGCAGATCGATGGCATCGGCGGTGGCAATGCGCTGACCAGCAAGGTGGCGATCGTCAGCCCCGCCAGCCGCGCCGATGCCGATGTCGACTATCTGTTCGCGCAGGTCCGGGTCGAGCAGCGGGTGGTGGATACCACCCCCAACTGCGGCAACATGCTGGCGGCGGTCGGTCCCTTCGCGATCGAACGCGGACTGGTTCCTGCGCGCCACCCGCGCACCGAAGTGCGCATCCACAACGTCAACACCGGCAAGCTGATCGTGGCCACGGTGGAAACCCCGAACGGCCAGGTGGCCTACCGGGGCGACACGCGTATCGCGGGCGCGCCTGGCGCTGCCGCGCCGGTCCGCCTGGCCTTTCTCGATGCGGCCGGTGCACGTACCGGCCGGCTGCTGCCCAGTGGGCGGCCGCAGGATATGATCGACGGCATCGCCGTCAGCCTGGTGGATTGCGCGATGCCGATGATGATGGTGCGCGCGGCCGATATGGGTGTCCGTGGTGACGCCTCGCCGGCGGAACTGAACGCGGATCATGCGCTGCTGGCGCGGTTGGAAGCGATGCGCATCGAGGCGGGTACGCACATGGGCATCGCCGACGCGGGCAGCAAGGTGATTCCCAAGCCGGTGCTGCTTTCCGCACCGCAGCAGGGCGGCGACCTGCAGGTGCGCTACTTCATGCCCCACCAATGCCACACCGCGCTTGCCATCACCGGCGCGGTCGGTCTGGCCACCGCCGCAGTCACGCCCGGCACCCTGGCCAACACTTTCGTCGGATGCCTGCCGATGCCGGGCAGCATTACCCTCGAACATCCGAGCGGCCTGCTGGAAGTGGGCCTGAGCCGCAGCTCGGACGATGCGCCGGTCGTTGCCAGCGTGGTCCGTACCGCGCGCCGCCTGTTCGAAGGGCGCGTGTTCGCGACTTCGCCTGCCACTGCCGAAACCCATTCCACCGAAGCCCGCCAATGGACCTCAGCGGCATGACCTGAAACCGGTCGGGGCCGCGCAGATGCGCGTGGCCAGGCCACTACAACGCAGATGCTTCACTCCTGGGAGGGATGATGTACAAGCAGTTCTTCATGGCCGCGCTGTGCGCGGCGAGCCTGGCCGTGTCCGGTTGCGGCAAAGACGATGCCAGCGGGGCCTCGGCGCCCGGCGGCGACAATGCGCCGGTGCGGATCAGCGTCGGTTCCTACAACCTCAACAACCTGCCGTTCTTCATCGCCGACGCCAAGGGCTACTTCAAGGACGTCGGCCTGCAGGTGAAGACCGAGAACTTCGCGCAGGGCGGCTCCAAGGTGCTGCAGGCCCTGGTCGCCAACTCGACCGACGTGGCGGTCGGCTTCTACGACCACACCATCCAGATGCAGGCCAAGCACAAGGACGTGGTCGGCTTCGTGCTGCTGTCGCGCAATTCGGGCCTGGTGATGGCCGGCCGCGAGGATGCCAGCTTCGATCCGGCGCGCCCGCAGACCATCAAGGGCCAGAAGATCGGCATTACCGCCCCGGGTTCGTCATCGGACTTCTTCGTGCGCCACTTCCTGGCCCAGCACGACATCCCGGTGGACAGCATCTCGCTGATCGGCGTGGGTTCTGGTGCGGCGGCGGTGGCGGCGCTCGAGCAGGGCAAGATCGACCTGCTGGTCAACTACGATCCGGCCGCGACCCTGATCACCGAGCGCAAGGTCGGCAGGATCATCATTGATGCGCGCAGCGACGAGGGGGCACGCCAGGTGTACGGCGGTCTCTATCCCACCTCGGTGATGTACGCCAACCGCAGCTTCCTGGAAGCACGTCCCGAAGCAGCCGAGAAGATCGCCCGCGCCGAGCAGATGGCATTGAAGTTCATCGCCGACAACAGTGCCGAGGACATCGTCGCTGCGCTGCCGGACAGCTACGTCTCCGGCGACCGCGCCACCTACGCGCGCGCCGTGGAGAACGCCCGCGCCATCTTCACCACCGATGGCCACTTCACGCCCGCGGACCTGGAAACGCCGTTGAAGGTGCTGCGCGAGTTCAACAAGGACGTGGCCAACGCGGACATCGACCTGTCCCGGACCTACACCAATGCCTTCGTCGAGCGCGCCAGCGCCGCGACGCAGGCAACCCAACCGTAAGCGGAGATAACCCATGGCCCTCAATGCCACCGTGCGCCAGTTCAATGGCGCACCGCAGTTGGAGCCCGCACAGACCATGGTCGCCATCAACAAGGTGACCATGTCCTTCGGTGACTTCACCGCCGTGCGCGATGTCGATATCCAGGTCGGTGATGGCGAGTTCCTCGCCATCGTCGGTCCCACCGGGTGCGGCAAGAGCACCATCCTCAATTCCGTGGCGGGCCTGCTCAAGCCCAGCGCCGGTGACGTGAGCATCGACGGACGCGCCGTCAATGGCGTGCAGGCGTCCGTCGGCTACCTGTTCCAGCAGGACGCGCTGCTGCCGTGGAAGACCGCCTTCCAGAACGTGGAACTGGGCCTGAAGTTCCGCGGCGTCGATGAAGCCGAGCGCCGGCAGAAGGTCACCACCTGGTTGGCCAAGGTCGGCTTGACCGGCTTCGAGCACCGCTATCCGCACCAGCTCTCCGGCGGCCAGCGCAAGCGCGTGCAGATGGCACAGGCACTGATCGTGGAGCCCAAGGTGATCCTGATGGACGAGCCGTTCTCGGCATTGGACATCCACACCCGCCATCTGATGCAGAACGAACTGCTGCGCCTGTGGCAGGAAGACCGTCGCTCGGTGATCCTGATCACCCACGACCTGGAAGAGGCCATCGCGCTGGGCGACCGCGTGGTGGTGCTGTCCTCGGGTCCGTCAAGCCGCGTGGTGCGCAGCTTCGATGTGGACCTGGAACGCCCCCGCAACGTTGCCGAGATCAAGCTCGACGAACGTTTTACCGACCTGTACCGCGACATCTGGGCCTGCCTGCGCGGCGAAGTGGAGAAGAGCTATGCACGCCAGGACTGACCGTTTCATCCAGATCGCACTGGTCATCGCCGTGTTCGGTGGCTGGGAAGGCGGCATCGCGCTGGGCTGGATCGACCCGTTCTTCTTCCCCGCGCCCACGGCCATCGCCCAGCAGGCGTGGAACTGGTTGTCGGATACCTCGTTCTACCAGCACGTGTACATCACCCTGACCGAAACCGCGCTGGGCTACCTCATCGGTACCGGGCTGGGCGTTGCAGGCGGTGTGTGGCTGGGCCTGAGCCGGCGCTCGGCGCGCATCCTCGATCCCTTCATCAAGGGCTTCAATGCCATCCCGCGCGTGGTGCTGGCGCCGATCTTCGTGCTGTGGCTGGGCCTGGGTCTGTGGTCGAAGGTGGCACTGGCGGTGACGCTGGTGTTCTTCACCACGTTCTTCAATGCCATGCAGGGCGTGCGCGAAGTGAACCCGGTGGTGCTGGCCAATGCCCGCATTCTCGGTGCCAGCCGCAGTGACCTGCTGCGTCACGTGTACTTCCCGGCGGCGGCGAGCTGGATCCTGTCCTCGCTGCGCACCTCGGTGGGCTTTGCCGTGGTCGGCGCGATCATCGGCGAATATCTGGGTGCCTCGGCGGGCCTGGGTTACCTGATCGCGCAGGCAGAAGGCAACTTCAATGCCGTGGGCGTGTTCGCCGGCATCATCATCCTGGCCGCCTTCGTGCTGGTCATCGATGCACTGCTCGACGTGGTCGAGAACAAGCTCATCACCTGGCGTCCAAACGCCCAGGCCCAGGCCACCAGCTGAGCCTGCCTGGCGCGCCGCTGGAATGATCCGGCGGCGCGCCCTTCCGTAATTCCCCCGCATCATCGCAACGGGCCAGCGCCAGGCCAGGGGGCCGGCTGGCTGGAGAGAACACCATGCATAGCCATCCCGTGCTGCCGCGTGCAGCGCTGACGGTCGCCCTTGGCCTGCTGCTGGCCAGCGGCCATGCCGGAGCACAGGCCGCCACAGCCCCACCGGCCCCGCTGAGCCAGGCCGAACTTGCCGCGCTGGTGCAGCAGCAGGCGCAGCAGATCCAGCAACTGCAGTCGCGACTGGATGCGCTGGAAGGCGTCGGTACGACCGCCGGCAACGCAGCGGCTGCCCCTCCTGCGCCTGCCCTGGAAACCCGTGTTGCGGCGCTGGAAACCCAGCAGTCCAAGGCGCCGAAGGTGTCGTGGTCGAAGGGCGCGCCGGAATTCAGCAGCGCTGACGGCAACGTGATCTTCCGCCCGCGCGGTCGTCTGTTCGTGGACGGCTCCAGCACCGACGGCTCGTCCAGCAGCGACCGCAACATCTCCGGTACCGAGATCCGTTCGGTGCGCCTGGGCGCGGAGGGCCGCTACGGCACGCTCGGCTGGGTGGTGGAGGGCGACTTCGCTGACAACGAGGTGGCGTGGAAGTCGGTGTATGCCACCGTGGACCACAGGCTGTTCGGCCTGCCTGCCGACCTCACCGTGGGCAACCGCCTCAACGACCGCGGCATCGATGGCTCCAGCAGCACCTCCAACACGCCGTTCCCGGACCGCAACGTGGTGGGCACGCTGATGCTGCCGCAGCGGGGGCTGTTCGGCGTCGGCCTCACCGAGCGCGTGTACGGAAAGGGCTGGCACGCCAGCCTGTCAGTGGCCGGCAACGACCTCAACAATGCCGGTGACAACAACGACAGCCAGACCTGGGCCACCCGCGTCCATTGGAACCCGATCGACAGCAAGGCCGCGACCGTGCATCTGGGAGCGTGGGCGTTCCACGAAGAGATCGCCGCAGGCTCCTCGGGCGTGCTGCGCAGCTCCGCCATTGCCGGCCACTTCAACGACCTGGTCAAGATCACACCGGGCGCGCTGGTCGGCACCGATCGCAGCACCGCCTACGGTGTGGAGGCGGCGGGCTTCTTTGGCCAGGGCTGGGCCACGGGCGAGTGGGGCACGCGCAACCTGCGCGGCGCCGATGCCAGCGGCCGTTACGACCTCGATCACCAGGCCTGGGCGATTTCCGCCGGCTGGTTCCTTGGCGGGGCAAGCCCGGCGTACTCGGGCAAGACCGGCACCTGGGGCCGGGTCAAGGTGGCCGATCCGGTCACCCGTGGCGGGCGGGGCGCATGGGAGCTGCGTGCGCGCTACGAAGACGTGGACTACTCGGAACTGCCGACCGGCGGCACCGGACATGCGTGGACGGTGGGTGCCAACTGGTATCTCAACGACTACAGCCGGGTGATGCTCGACGTGATCCGCTGGCAGACCGACAACCCCACCGATGCGGTGCGCGGCAAGGACGAGGGCACGACGGTCAATACCCGGCTGCAGGTTGCGTTCTGAGTGAAGGCATCAAGCTGAACGGACAATGCCGGCCACGTGCCGGCATTGCCGTAAGGGGGGGGCGGCTGGCGGTATGACGCCTTGAGTATGTATAATTCGTACATACCGAAGAGGGCCTACCCATGGAAGCCACTGTCGCCGAACGCGGTCAGATCACCCTGCCCAAGGCTGTGCGTGACGCCCTGGGCCTGACCAAGGGCACCCAGCTCAAGGTCGAACTGGACGGCAGCCGCATCATTCTGCGCAAGAGTGTCGACGACGCGATTTCACGGGCGCGCGGCAAGTTCGCGCTGGACGGCTTTGATTCCGCCGACGCCGCCGTACGCGCGGTGCGCGACGAGGACTAAGCCGTGATGATCGCCGTCGATTCCCCTGTGCTGGTCGAACTGCTGAGCAATGGCCCGCAGGCCGACGCCGTCGAGGCCTGCCTGCGGCAGAGCCTGGTCGGCGGCAAGGTGGTGGTGTGCGGGGCGACCCTGGCCGAAGTCTGCGCCAGCCTGCGCGGCGGGGCCGAGGTGCTGGAAGCGCTGGAAGAGATGGGCGTCCACTTCAACGCGCTGGAAGCCAAATCGGCATTGCGCGCCGGCGAGATGCATCGCCGCCACCGCCAGCGTGGTACCCAGCGCCGCAGCCTGGACGACTTCATGGTGGGGGCCCATGCACTGCTGCAGTGCGACGGGCTCATCACCTGGAACGACACGTTTTACCGCGACTACTTCAAGGGCCTGAAGCTGATCGTGCCGCACGCCTGAGCCCGTTGCATTCCTTTCACTGTTCCATAACCGCATTACCCGGGAGTTGTCATGTTGGAAGCCTATCGCCACCACGTAGCCGAGCGCGCCGCGCTTGGCATCCCGCCGCTGCCGCTGACCGCCCAGCAGACGGCAGACGTCATTGAACTGTTGAAGAACCCGCCGGCGGGCGAGGCCGAGTTCCTGCTCGACCTGCTGACCCACCGTGTGCCGGCCGGCGTGGACGACGCCGCCAAGGTCAAGGCCTCGTACCTGGCCGCGATCGCGCTGGGCAGCGAGCAGAACCCGCTGATCAGCCGCGAGCGCGCCACCGAGCTGCTGGGCACCATGCTGGGCGGTTACAACGTGGCCCCGCTGGTGCAGCTGCTGGACGACGCCAGCGTCGGCACCATCGCCGCCGACGGCCTGAAGAACACCCTGCTGGTGTTCGATGCGTTCCACGACGTGCAGGACAAGGCCAAGGCCGGCAATGCCAATGCCCAGGCCGTGCTGCAGAGCTGGGCCGACGCCGAGTGGTTCACCAGCAAGCCGGAAGTGCCGCAGAGCCTGACCATCACCGTGTTCAAGGTGCCGGGCGAAACCAACACCGACGACCTGTCGCCGGCGCCGGACGCCACCACCCGTCCTGACATTCCGATGCACGCCCTGGCGATGCTGAAGAACAAGCGCGATGACGCGCCGTTCACTCCGGAAGAAGACGGCAAGCGCGGTCCGATCCAGCAGATCCTGTCGCTGAAGGAAAAGGGTCACCTGGTGGCCTACGTCGGCGACGTGGTCGGCACCGGCTCTTCGCGCAAGTCGGCGACCAACAGCGTGCTGTGGTGGACCGGCGACGACATCCCCTACATCCCCAACAAGCGCGCCGGTGGCGTGTGCCTGGGCGGCAAGATTGCCCCGATCTTCTACAACACCATGGAAGATGCCGGCGCGCTGCCGATCGAGCTGGATGTCTCGAAGATGGAGCACGGCGACGTTGTCGAGCTGCGTCCGTATGACGGCAAGGCACTGAAGAACGGCGAAGTGATCGCCGAGTTCGAAGTGAAGTCCGAAGTGCTGTTCGACGAAGTGCGTGCCGGCGGCCGCATTCCGCTGATCGTCGGCCGTGGCCTGACCGGCAAGGCGCGCGAAGCGCTGGGCCTGGCCCCGACCACCCTGTTCCGCCTGCCGGTGCAGCCGGCCGACACCGGCAAGGGCTTCTCGCTGGCGCAGAAGATGGTCGGCCGCGCCTGCGGTCTGCCGGAAGGCCAGGGCATGCGCCCGGGTACCTACTGCGAACCGAAGATGACCTCGGTGGGCTCGCAGGACACCACCGGCCCGATGACCCGCGACGAGCTGAAGGACCTGGCCTGCCTGGGCTTCTCGGCCGACCTGGTGATGCAGTCGTTCTGCCACACCGCCGCGTATCCGAAGCCGGTGGACGTGAAGACCCACCACACGCTGCCGGAGTTCATCTCCACCCGCGGTGGCATCTCGCTGCGTCCGGGCGACGGCGTGATCCACAGCTGGCTCAACCGCATGCTGCTGCCCGACACCGTCGGCACCGGCGGCGACTCGCACACGCGTTTCCCGGTGGGCATTTCGTTCCCGGCCGGCTCGGGCCTGGTGGCCTTCGCCGCCGCCACCGGCGTGATGCCGCTGGACATGCCGGAATCGGTGCTGGTGCGCTTCAAGGGCCAGATGCAGCCGGGCGTGACCCTGCGTGACCTGGTCAACGCGATTCCGCTGTACGCGATCAAGTCGGGCCTGCTGACGGTTGCCAAGGCTGGCAAGAAGAACATCTTCTCCGGCCGCATCCTGGAAATCGAAGGCCTGCCGGAGCTGAAGGTCGAGCAGGCGTTCGAGCTCTCCGACGCCTCGGCCGAGCGTTCCGCCGCCGGTTGCTCGGTGCGCCTGAACAAGGAACCGATCATCGAGTACCTGACCAGCAACATCACCCTGCTGAAGTGGATGATTGCCGAGGGTTACCAGGATCCGCGTTCGCTGCAGCGTCGCATCGAGAAGATGGAGGCCTGGCTGGCCAACCCGCAGCTGCTGGAGCCGGACGCCGACGCCGAGTACGCTGCTGTCATCGAGATCGACCTGGCCGACATCCACGAGCCGATCGTGGCCTGCCCGAACGATCCGGACGACGTGAAGACCCTGTCCGAAGTGGCCGGCGCCAAGATCGACGAAGTGTTCATCGGTTCGTGCATGACCAACATCGGCCACTTCCGTGCGGCCGCGAAGCTGCTGGAAGGCAAGCGCGACCTGCCGACCCGTCTGTGGGTGGCCCCGCCGACCAAGATGGACGCCTCCGAGCTGACCAAGGAAGGCGTTTACGGCACCTTCGGTGCGACCGGCGCGCGCATGGAAATGCCGGGCTGCTCGCTGTGCATGGGCAACCAGGCCCAGATCCGCGAAGGCTCCACCGCGATGTCGACCTCGACCCGCAACTTCCCGAACCGTCTGGGCCGCAACACCAACGTGTACCTGGGCTCGGCCGAGCTGGCCGCGATCTGCTCGCGTCTGGGCCGCATCCCGACCAAGGAAGAGTACATGGCCGACGTCGGCGTGATCGCCGCCAGCGGCAGCGAGATCTACCGCTACATGAACTTCGACCAGATCGAGGAGTACCAGGACGTGGCCAATACGGTCGCCGCCTGATGCGTTGAAACGAAAACCCCCGGCGAAAGCCGGGGGTTTTTTCATGCAGTGCGGAGCGGGCGTTCGTCGCTATTGCCCGCGGGCGAGGGCGAGCAGGCGCTCGGCGATCCGTTCCAGCGGCACCTGTTCCTCGGCCGCGCCGAGCTTGAACGCGGCGCCGGGCATGCCCCAGACCACACTGGTGGCTTCATCCTGCACCAGCGTCGGAGCGCCTGCCTGGCGCATTTCCAGCAGGCCGCGCGCGCCGTCATCGCCCATGCCGGTGAGAATGGCGCCGATGGCATTGCCGCCGGCACTCTGGGCCACCGAACGGAACAGCACATCGACCGCAGGCTTGTGCCGGTTCACGGCTGGGCCGTCATCGACGCGGCAACGCCAGCGCGCACCATCGCGGATGATCCGCAGGTGCCTGCCGCCCGGCGGCAGATAGGCATGGCCGGGCAGCACGGCTTCGCCGTCGCTGGCCTCGCGCACGGCCATGGCCGAATGCCGGTCCAGGCGTTCGGCGAAGGCGCTGCTGAAGCTGGCCGGCAGGTGCTGGGTCATCACCACCGCCGGTGCATCGGCGGGCAGGCCTTCCAGCACCACGCGCAGGGCTTCGGTGCCACCGGCTGACGAACCGATCGCGATCAGGCGGTCGGTGGTGCGGAACTGTGGTGCCACCGGGCGCGATGCCGGTGCCGCATTCAGGGTGAGTTTCGGTGCCGCAGCCCGCAGCAGCGGCCGCACCCGCGAGCGTGCGGCCATCTTCACCTTGCCGATGATCTCCTCGGCATAGCCCTGCAGTCCGCGCGCCACATCGAGCTTCGGCTTGGAAACGAAATCCACGGCACCCAGTGCCAGCGCCTGCAGGGTCGTGTCGGCCCCCCGCTCGGTCAGCGAAGAGATCATCACCACTGGCAAGGGATGCAGGCGCATCAGGTTTTCCAGGAAGGCCAGCCCGTCCATGCGCGGCATTTCTACATCCAGGGTGATCACGTCCGGGGCGAGGCGCTTGATCTTCTCGCGTGCCAGCAGCGGATCGGCGGCGGTGCCGACCACGTCGATGGCCGGATCGCTGGAGAGGATTTCGGTCAGCATCTGCCGCACGACGGCGGAGTCGTCCACGATCAGCACCCGGCAGGGGGCGTTGCCGGTCAGGGTCATTCGAACAGCTCCACGCCACCGGTGACCGGGGCCCTGGACAGACGGGCACGCACTGCCGATTCGGTGGCGGCCACTTCCGCTTCGTGGGCATGTGGCAGGCGCTGCACGACCACGCGCCCGGTATCGGCAAAGAACCAGATCTTGCGTGGATGGATGCCGCACAGATCTTCAGCGATGATCGGAATGTGCTCGGCCTGCAGGTACTGGCGCACGAACTCGGCGTTGCGGGTTCCTACTGGATTGCTGGTGAAACCCTTGAGCACGTTGGCGCCGCCGAACACCTTGGCTTCCAGGCGCTTGCGGTGCGCGCCGCGCTTGAGCATGTCGTTGATGAGAAGCTCCATCGCATAGCTGCCGTAGCGTGCAGGCGCGCCGTCACCGGCATTGCCTTCCGGCAGCAGGAAATGGTTCATGCCGCCTATCTTCAGCACCGGATCGCGCAGACACGCAGCCACGCAGGAGCCCAGCGTGGTGGTCAGCGCAGTGGTGTCGTCGACCACCAGGTACTGGGTCGGCAACAGCTTGGCGGCGAGGGTCTGGAAGCGCGCGTCCTGGTAGCGCATCACCTCGTCGGTGCGCAGCGAGGCGTTCATGCCCCGGCCCCCTGCGCGCGTCGGTACAGGGTGCGACCACAGGGCTGGATCAGATCGGCCGCGTGCAGGTAGTTCTCCGAGTGGCCGGTGTAGAGCAGTCCATCATCGGTGAGATGCTGCACCAGCCGGCCAAGGATGGCGCGTTGGGTCGGCTTGTCGAAATAGATCATCACGTTGCGGCAGAACAGCGCATCGAACGGGCCGCCAACGTCGTAGCGCGGGGCAAGAAGATTCAGCGGGCGGAACTCGATCAGTTCGCGCAGTGCGGGCAGCACCCGGCACTGGCCCTCGTTGGGGCCACTGCCACGCTGGAAATACCGTCGGCGGAGCTCCGGATCGAGGCTGGCGACGCGGTCGATGGCGTACACGCCACGGCCTGCGGTGGCCAGGACCTGTGTGTCGACATCGGTGGCGATGATGCGGACCGGCGGCTTCAGGCTGCCGAACGCCTCGCACGCGGTGATCGCCATGGAGTAGGGTTCCTCGCCGGTGGACGCGGCGCAGGACCACAGCAGCAGCGGGGCGTGGCCGGAGCGCTGCCGCAGTTCCTCGCGCAGCTTGTCGAAATGGTGGGGCTCACGGAAAAAGGAGGTGAGGTTGGTGGTCAGGGCGTTGGTGAACGCCTGCCATTCGTCACCGCCCTCCTGTTCCAGATGGTCGAGGTACTGCTGGAAGCTGCGCATGCCGAGTGTGCGCAGGCGACGCGACAGGCGGCCATAGACCATGTCGCGCTTGGCGGGCGCGAGGGCGATGCCCACCCGCTGGTAGATCAGGTCGCAGACACGGCGGAAATCGCGGTCGGCGAACTCGAACTCGCGCGGACCGGTGACGATGGGGCTGGGACTATGCACGGGGGAGTGTCCATCGGCGTGGGCGGTGGCCGCAGCCACCGCGGGTTCTCAGAATTCCTGCCAGTCGCTGGCGACGACGGGGGGAGTGTGGGCGCGGCGGACCGGCGCGGCCGGCGCATGCGCGCGTGCCGTGTTGGCGGTCACCGTTGGTTCCACCCGTGCGGCCACCGCCTTCACTGCGGCGGCCACTTGGTTGTCGAGGCGGAAGATCGCCACGGCATCGGCCAGCTGCGCGGCCTGCTCCTCCATCGCCCGCGCAGCGGCGGTGGCTTCCTCCACCAGCGCGGCATTCTGCTGGGTGGTCTCGTCCATCTGCACCACGGTCTGGTTGACCTGCTCGATGCCGGCGCTTTGTTCCTGCGAGGCCGCGGAAATCTCGGCCATGATGTCGGTCACGCGCTGCACCGAGGCAACGATCTCGCCCATGGTGGCACCGGCCTTGTGCACCAGCGCAGAACCATCGGCGACCTTGCCCACCGAGTCGTCGATCAGGCCCTTGATCTCCTTGGCGGCAGCGGCCGAACGCTGGGCGAGGGTGCGCACTTCGCTGGCGACCACCGCAAAGCCGCGGCCCTGTTCACCGGCACGGGCGGCCTCGACCGCGGCGTTCAGGGCCAGGATGTTGGTCTGGAAGGCGATGCCGTCGATGACGCTGATGATCTCGGCGATCTTCTTCGAGGAGGCTTCGATGGCGGACATGGTGGTGACCACCTGGCCGACCACTTCGCCGCCCTGGGAGGCGACGCCATGGGCACCGATGGCGAGCTGGTTGGCCTGGCGGGCGTGCTCGGCGTTCTGGCGCACGGTGGAGGTCAGTTCCTCCATCGAGGCGGCAGTTTCTTCCAAGTTGGCGGCCTGCTGTTCGGTGCGGCGCGACAGGTCGTTGTTGCCCGAGGCGATTTCGCCGGCGGCCAGGGTGATGCTGGAGGCGCTGGCCTGGATCTGGCCAACGATGCGGGTCAGCTGGGTGACGGTGGCATTGGCATCGTCACGCATGCGTGCGAACACGCCCTGGTAGTCGCCCTGCATGCGGGCGGTCAGGTCGCCTTCGGCGATGGCTGACAGCAGCTGTGACAGCTTGCCGAGGTTCTCATCGCTGACTGCCATCATCGCGTTGAGGTTTTCCAGCATGGTGCGGAAATCGTGATCGAAGCGCTGTGCGTCGCCGCGACGGCTGAAGTCACCGGCAGCGGCGGCGCCAGCCAGCTGCTTGATCTCGGCATTGATGCGGCCGAGGTTGTCCTTGACGGTATCGACGGCGTGGGTCATCGCCGCCTTCTCGCCCGGGTAGCGGGCGATATCACGGCTCAGATCGCCAACGGCGTATTGCTGGACGACATCGAGCACATCATGAAGGGTCTGTACGTGGCCGCCGACCAGCGCATTGGTCTCCTGCACCATCAGCCCATACTCGCCGGGGAATGCGCTGGCATCGATGCGGTAGCTGAGTTCACCGGCGTCGTGGCGACGTGCCATCTCGCGTTGGCCGCCGATCACGGCGTGCAGCTGCCGCTGCATGGCGGACATCGCGTCCAGCAGGCGGCCGGGCTCGTCATGCGGCTGCGGGCCGATATGGCTGTCCAGTCTGCCAGCGGCGATGCCTTCGGCCACGGCCGTAGCCTGCTTCAACGGTACCGCGATGCGGTTGCCGATCAGCCAGCTCAAGGCCAGCACGATCAGAACCACCACGCCACCGGAGATCGCCATGATCGTGGTGAACACCAGGGCCTGCTTCTGCACGTCGTCCGTGTAGACGCCACTGCTGATGACCCAGTTCCACGGCGCGAACAGCCCGGCATAGGCGATCTTGCCGACCGTGCCTTCGCTGCCGGGCTTGGCCCAGCGGTAGTCGACGAAGCCGCCCCCGGCCTTGGCTGCCTCGACCTGCTGGTAATAGATGCGCACCCCTTCATCGGTGCGGAAATCCTTCATGTCCTTGCCGACCAGGTCCTTGCGGAACGGGTGCATGAGTACCCGGTAGCCGGTGTCGTAGACGTTGTAGTAGTAGGTGTCGTTCTCGGCACGCATCCTCTCCAGCGCCTGCAGGGCGGCGGCCTTGGCTGCCTCTTCGCTGAGCTCGCCGGTACCGGCCAGGCGGTGGTAGTGCTGGACAATGCCGTAACTCAGTTCGACCTGGGTCTTCAGCGAGGTCTTGCGCGTTTCAGTCAGGTCGAGGTACTGCATGCGGGCGGCGATCACCGACAGCGCGACCACGCCCAGCGCGATGAGCAGCGTGAGCAGATTGAGCTTGCGCCGGACGGAGAGATTGCTGAAGTAGTGTTGCCAGCGATGCATGAGGTTCATCGAGCAGGACCAGTTTGAAGCAGGCGGGCGGCGCCGAGCCGGCCACGGCGGAATACACCATGACACCCCCGTTATCGGCCGCGGGCGCGCGGGATTGAGGTGCAGTGCCGGAACGCATTCAGGTTTCCTTGCAGCGGCGGCTGCGGCGCTGCCTGCGGCAGGCCTTTCACGCAACAGCAACGGCAACGGCAACGGCAACGGCAACGGCAACGGCAGGTCATGGCGATGGGTTGCTATGGTTTGGCCGGGGCGGGGTGGGCAGGCAGGACACGCCGTGAACCCATCCATGGGGGCTCGATGGCGCCATCCATGGCGCCAACGGTCCCGCCCCCCCCCCCCCCCCCCCCCCCCCGCCAATATGGGGGGGGGGGCCGGCAAAACCGTGGGTTTTTTTTATTGTGTGGGGGGGGGGGGGGGGGGGGGGGGGGGGGGGGGTTTGTGTTTGTGTGGTGTTTTTTTTTTTTTTTTGTTGTTGGGTGGGGGGCCGTGGGGGTTCCCCTCCCCCCCGGGCCAAGCACGGCTGTTGCTTCAGCCTTGTCC
>NZ_JBRRES010000049.1:0-24107 GCF_056760395.1 Stenotrophomonas sp. STEN009
AGGCTGGCGCCTTGTCCCCCGGGACGAGTGCGACTCTCCAAAAGCCTCCCTGGTGAAATTAGCGCTGTGGAACCACCCGATCCCATCCCGAACTCGGAAGTGAAACGCAGCTGCGCCGATGGTAGTGTGGCTCAAGCCATGCGAGAGTAGGTCATCGCCAGGGTTTATACCCAAAAACCCCGCTGCTCACGCAGCGGGGTTTTTCTTTATGCGTTTCAGCAGCCGATGTTTCAGCCGGCGCTGCCGTGTCCCAGGAACGGCTGGATCACTGCCGCGATCTGGGCGGGCGCTTCCATATGCAGGTGATGGTTGCCCGGAAACACGGCCAGGCGCCCGTCGCGCAGGTGCTGCAGTCGCTCGCTGCGCATCGGCTCGGGATAGTACGACTGCGCGGGAGTCGCGTAGATCACCTGCGTAGGGCAGGCGATGGCCTGCAGCAGGTTGTCGATCTGGCCCTCGCTGAGCCGGATGGCGGTGGGCAGCATCAGGCGCGGATCGCTGCACCAGCGATAGCCGCCCTCCACAGGCTCGACCCCGCGCTCGACCAGCAGGCGCGCGCAGCCTTCGCTGAGCTGGTTGGTCATCATCCGCGCGCGGATTGGCGCGGCAAGATCGGGGAAGACCCTAAGCTGCTTGCGCGATAGCGCGCGCGTGGCAGTCACATGCTCACGCAGCCGATCCGCGGTGTCCTCTTCCGGTCCCCGCAGGCCGCCCAGCGCTTCGATGGCGACCAGGCGTTCAATGCGGTCACTGACCGCCGCCGTCAGGCTGGCGATGCCCGCACCCATCGAATGGCCGAGCAGGCTGAAGCGCTCCCAGCCCAGCGCGTCGGCCACGTCAAGGACGTGGCAGATCGCGGCAGCGGTGGTGTAGCTGGCGCCGGCCGGGAGATGGGCGCTGTGGCCATGGCCAGGCAGGTCGATGGCCACCAGATCCAGATGGGGCAGATGCGGTGCGAGTGGCACGAAGCTGGCGGCGTTATCCAGCCATCCGTGCAGGGCCAGCACACGCGGGCCGTCCCCGTGATTGCGCAGGCCGGCCACGCGCGCGCCGCCGACCTCGAGTTCGAACCCCTGCAGGCTCATGCCAGCGAGGCCACGGCCAGCCGCGCCAACGCACGCGCGTGCTCGGATCCATCGTTGAGGCAGGGGATGTAACGCATCCGTGCGCCGCGTTCGGCGAGGGTTTCAGTGAACCCCATCTCGACTTCTTCCAGCGTTTCCAGGCAGTCGGTGGCAAAGCCCGGGCAGACCACGTCGATCTGCTTCACGCCGGCCTCGGCCAGCGCCCACAGGCTGGGTTCGGCATACGGCTGCAACCAGCGCTCGCGCCCGAAACGCGACTGGTAGCCGAGCTGCCACTCGCTCCGGTCCAGGCCCAGCGCATTGGCGATCGCCTGCGCACTGGCTTCGCAGCGCTGCGGATAGGGATCACCGCCATCGGCCAGGCGCTGTGGAATGCCGTGGAAGGAGAACATCAACCTCTGGCCACGGCCATGCGCCTGCCAGTAGCGCTGGATGGAGGCTGCCACGGCTGCGACCCAGTCCGGGTCGACCGAGTAGTCCTGTACCAGGCTGACCGTGATGCCCGGATTCCTGCGCTGCCAGGCATCGACACGATCCTCCACCGATGCGGTGGTGGTGGTCGAATACTGGGGATAGAGCGGCAGCACGACGATGCGCCGCACCCCTTCCGCCGCCAGCCGGTCCAGTTCCGCGGTCAATGCGGGTTCGCCATAGCGCATCGCATGGCGCACGCGCAGGGTCGGCAGCAGAGCTTGCATGGCCTGCGCCAGCCGCCGGGTATGGACCATCAGCGGCGAGCCCTCGGGCAGCCAGACCTGGGCGTACTTGGCGGCCGAGCGGCCGCTGCGCAATGGCAGGATCAGGCCGCGCAGCAGCGGCTGCCACAGCAGCGCCGGAATCGACACCACGCGCGGGTCGGACAGGAACTCAGCCAGGTAACGGCGTACGGCGGGGGCCGTCGGCGTCTCGGGCGTGCCTAGGTTGACCGCCAGCACGGCGGTATCGGGTGCGTCGAGCATGGGTCTCATTGTCGCCGATCTGCCGCTGTATCGGGATGCAGGATCTGCATCGCAGGCATAGTCATCTCCGATGCGGGACCGATGACGCTCATTGCCGATTCATCACAACACTACTAATTTCAGTCACTTGCTATATCTTCCTATGGACTGACTTCTGGAGCCTGCCATGCGTCGCCCGATCCAAGCCCTGCTGATCGCCGCCAGCCTGCTGTCCAGCCAGGCCATGGCCGGGCCGCAGGAAGACCAGCGCGCCCGCAACGCGGTGCGTGTGCTGGCTGAAATCCAGGAAATCCCTGAACAGGGGATTCCGGACAAATTGCTCGACGAAGGCCGCGCGGTCATCGTCATTCCCGACACGATCAAGGCAGGCCTGGTCATTGGTGGCCGCCGTGGCCATGGCCTGATGTCGGTCCGCATGCCGAACGGCGCTTGGTCCAACCCGGTCTTCGTCAAGCTCACCGGCGGCAGCATTGGCTTCCAGGCCGGCGTGCAGTCGTCGGACGTGGTGCTGGTGTTCCGCAACGACCGCAGCCTGGACAACCTGGTCAACGGCAAGTTCACCCTGGGCGCCGATGCCGGTGTGGCGGCCGGTCCGGTCGGCCGCAATGCGGCCGCGGCCACCGACGGCCAGCTCAAGGCCGAAATCTGGTCGTGGTCGCGTGCGCGTGGCCTGTTCGCCGGCGTCGCCCTGGACGGTGCGGTGCTGCAGATCGACGATGCCGCCAACCTTGACGCCTATGGCAGCAACACCACGCCGCGGATGATCTTCGAGGGCCGGGCAGCAGGTGCGCCGTCGATGGATGTGGTCGCCTTCCGTGATCGCCTGGAGGAGGCGACCTATGCCGCGCGCAACAACCGCGGTGGCAATGGTGGCACGGCCTCGCGCCCGGCTCCGGCGCCGACGGTCGCACCGCCGCCTGTTCAGGCAGCCCCGGCGGTCCCGGCGGAAGCCACCACCGCGCCCCTGCAGAACGTGCCGCAGAACCCGCCACCACAGCAGCAGGGCTTCCAGCCGGTCAATGAAGGCGAAATCCGCACGGAGACGCTGGGCGGGAACTGACTTTCGTCACGCGCGCCGGCTAACGGCCGGTGCGCTATGCTCGACAGCCTGATCACTAACGTAACGAGCGTCTTTATGGGCAGTTTCAGCATCTGGCATTGGTTGGTCGTGCTGGCCATCGTCCTGCTGGTGTTCGGCACCAAGCGTCTGACCAGCGGCGCCAAGGACCTCGGTTCGGCGGTCAAGGAATTCAAGAAGGGCATGCGCGACGAGGACAAGCCGAACGCGCAGCTGGGCGATGAGACGCGCAGCCAGGACGCCTCGCGCACCGCGCAGGACGAGCACGACCGCAACGCACGCTGATCCGGAGCGGTCGCGGTGTTTGATATCGGCTTCAGCGAACTGCTGGTCATTGCGGTGGTCGCCCTGGTGGTGCTCGGTCCCGAGCGTCTGCCCAAGGCGGCCCGTTTTGCCGGCCTGTGGGTCCGTCGTGCCCGCAATCAGTGGGACTCGGTGAAACAGGAACTGGAGCGCGAACTGCAGGCCGAAGAGATCAAGCGGCAGATGCAGGACGTGCGGCAGGGCATGCAGGACACCGAGAACCAGTTGCGTGCCAGCGGCGAGGCGATCCGTCGCGAAGCCGCGCAGGCACAGCAGCAGGGTGATGCGCTGGCGCAGGAGACGCGGGCACCGGCGCCGGCGGACCTGCCGCCGCATGTCAGCCAGGCACAGCAGGCTGCACCTCCCGCGTCCATGGGCGACGGCACTGCGGCCGATGCCGGCGGGGCGTCCGGTGCATCCGCAGCGGATGTAGACGACACCCGTCCGGTGCCAGCGTCGCAGAGCGAGGAGCGCGGCCGATGAGCGAACAGGATTTCGGCGAGAGCTCGCTGGTTGAGCATCTGGTGGAGCTTCGCGGCCGCCTGGTGCGTGCGCTGCTGGGCCTGGGCGTGGTGCTGCTGGCACTGCTGCCCTTTACCCAGAAGTTGTACAACGCGCTGGCCGAACCGCTGGTCTCGCAGCTGCCGAACGGCCAGACGATGATCGCCACCAACCCGGCCGGCGCCTTCTTCGCTCCGTTGAAGCTGACCTTCTTCGTCGCGCTGTTCGTGGCGGTGCCGTGGCTGCTGTACCAGCTGTGGGCCTTCGTCGCGCCGGGACTGTATGCCCGCGAAAAGCGTCTGGCGGTGCCGCTGCTGGTGTCGTCGGTGCTGCTTTTCTACACCGGTTGCGCCTTCGCGTATTTCCTGGTGTTGCCGGCGGTGTTCCACTTCCTCACCACCTTCAGCCCCGATGTGATCGCGATCACTCCGGATGCCAACGCCTACCTGGATTTCGTGCTGGCGATCTTCTTCGCCTTCGGTGGCAGCTTCGAGCTGCCGGTGGCGATGGTGATCCTGGTGCTGCTGGGATGGGTGACGCCGCAGCAGTTCAAGGAAGGCCGTGGCTACGCGATCGTGGGCATCTTCGTGGTGGCGGCCGTGCTGACGCCGCCGGACGTGGTCTCGCAGCTGATGCTGGCGATCCCGATGTGCCTGCTGTACGAACTGGGCATCCATGCCGCGCGATGGCTGGTGCCGTCCTCGGTGGTGAAGAAGCCCGCCGCGTGATGCGGCAGCGGGGGGGGGGGGGGGGGCGCCGGGGGGGCGGCCCGCCCGCCCGCCCGCGCCGCGCCGGCGGGGGGGGGGGGGGGGGGGCGCGGGGGCGCCCCCCCCCCCCCCCCCCCCCCCCCCCCGCTACCGTTGGGCGTGCTCAGGCGTGGAAGACGTCGTTCACCGGCGGCGTGGCCGGAAGCGGCGGAGCGCCACGGCTGCCACGGTGCACGAACATCTGCTTCCAGGCGGCATACACCGCGCCGACGTACAGCGGCATCACCACGGTGGTCAGCAGCAGCTGGGCGATGAACACGGCCACCATCTGCCCCCCCAGCAGCATCGCGATCTGGATCACGATCACGAACAGGATGTAGCCGCAGAAGGCGGCGATCACGCCGAGCACGGCGAACACCGCCATCGCCGCGATGTTCTCGATGCAGCCCTGCAGGCTCAGGCGCAGCGCGTGCATGCCGCTCTGCTTGTCGAACACCACCAGCGCTGGCTGGGTGAACATAGCCAGGGTCAGGGCGATGGCGGTCACGAACACCAGCAGCATCCACAGTGCGATGCGCGTGGCCGGCAACTGGGCGACCAGTTCGGCGGCGGCTTCGGGGCTGACCTGCTGGTTGCTGCGGGCGATCTCTTCCATCCGTGCCATGACGTCGCTGAAGGCGGCGAAGCCTTCGCGACCGATCATCAGGTACAGCAGCACGCCCAGCAGCAGGACCACCAGCACCTGGATTGCCAGCGGCACCAGCAGGTGGCTGACGCGGTGGTCACGGATCGGCTGCAGCAGGTGGGTGACCAGGCCGGGCCGGCCATCGTCGATCTCGCCCATGGCGTACAGCATGCCGCCGAACATGATCGGCGAGACGGCCAGGGTCATCAGCTGCACGGCCAGGCCCAGCGCGCCGGGCACCAGGGTGGACAGCAGGGTGACCACCCAGCTGACCAGCATCCAGGTCAGGCCGATCCGCGCCAGCTGCAGCGGTGCACGCCGGTACAGGGAGAACGTATCCAGCAACCACTGGGCGCCCGCCGAGGCCGGCAGCTTGCGAATCTCTTTCATGGACATCCGGAGAGGACAGAAGGGGAGCGGGCAGTACCCGCGCCGCCGATTATCCCTGTTTTGCCGCCGGCTGGGCTGAAGACTGCCGCGCCTGGCGGACGAAACGGCGCAGCAGCTGCCGGGCCAGGGGGGCGGCGCTGACCGCGCGCTCGATGCTGCGGGCGCAGCCACCGTGGCGGCCGATGCAGTCAGCCCGCGCACGCACGTAGCCGCGCATGTGGTGGGTGGCGAACTCGGGATGGAACTGCACGCCCCACGCCTGCCGGCCCCAGCGGAAGGCATGGCAGCCATCCTGCGGCGACCGTGCCAGCACGGCGGCCCCCTCGGGGGCACGCAGTACGGTCTGCAGATGGGTCGCGTGTGCCGCGAAATGCTGCGGCAGCCCCTGGAACAGGGGGTCCTGTGCTGCCTGCGGCTGCAGCTCCAGTTCAATGGTGCCCGACTCGCGTCCGGCCGGGTTGTAGGCCACTTCGCCGCCCAGCGCATGCGCCAGCAGCTGGTGCCCGTAGCAGATGCCGAACACCGGCACGTCATCGTGGGCGGCCTGCCGCAGCCACGCCGCGCTGCGCTCGCTCCAGTCGGCGTGGTCGGTGACGAAAGCGGCCGAGCCGGTCACCATCACCCCGGCGAACGCGCGCGGGTCGGGCAGGACGCCGCCGTGCTCGACATCGACCACCACCGTCTCGTGTTCTTCCAGGCCGGCGGCGACGCGGATCCAGTGCGGGAAACGCCCATAACGACGCAGCGAGGGCACTGGACGGCCGGTTTCAAGAATCAGGAAGGGCGCTGGGTTCATCCGGGGGCGGCAGGACAGACAGGACTTCCTCGATTGTAGTCAGCCCCTGCGCCACCTTTTCAAGCCCCGCCTGGCGCAGGGTTCGCAGGCCCTCGGCACGGGCGGCACGGCTGAAACCGGCCAGATCCATGTCGGCGCGGATCTGCGCGCGAAGCCGCGAACCCAATGGCAGCAACTCATACAGGCCGATGCGGCCGAGGAAACCGGTGCGCCGGCACTCCAGGCAACCGACCGGCCGACAGGGCGTGGCGGCATCTGGATATGCGGCATGGCTATCAGCCAGTACCGCCCAATCGGCGGCACCGAGCGTATGCGGCTGCTTGCAGTGCGGGCACAGGGTGCGCACCAGGCGCTGGGCGAGGATGCCGTTGACGGTGGAGGCCAGCAGGTAATGCGGCACGCCCAGGTCGAGCAGGCGGGTGATGGCCGAGGGGGCGTCGTTGGTGTGCAGGGTGGACAGCACCAGATGGCCCGTCAGCGACGCCTGTACCGCCATCTGCGCGGTTTCCAGGTCGCGGATCTCGCCGATCATGATGATGTCCGGATCCTGCCGCAGCAGGGTGCGTACGCCGCTGGCGAAGTCCAGGTCGATGTTGGTCTGCACCTGCATCTGGTTGAACTCCGGCGCGATCATCTCGATCGGATCCTCCACCGTGCACACGTTCACGTCCGGGGTGGCCAGGCGCTTGAGCGTGGAGTACAGGGTGGTGGTCTTGCCGGAGCCGGTCGGGCCGGTCACCAGCACGATGCCGTGCGGACGCTCGACCAGGGCGTTCCAGCCGGCAGCCTCCTGCGGGCTGAAACCCAGCTGGTCGATGCTCTTGAACGCCGCATCCGGGTCGAAGATGCGCATCACGCACTTCTCGCCGAACGCCGTGGGCATGGTCGACAGGCGCATTTCCACCTCGCGCCCACCCGGTGACCGGGTCTTGATGCGGCCATCCTGCGGCCGGCGACGCTCGGCCAGGTCCATGCGGCCCAGCACCTTGATGCGGCTGACCACGGCGGTCATCACCGCCGGTGGCACCTCGAACACCTTGTGCAGCACGCCATCGATGCGGAACCGCATGCGGCCCATGTCGCGGCGCGGTTCCAGGTGGATGTCCGACGCACGCTGCTCATAGGCGTACTGCAGCAGCCAGTCGACGATGTGCACGATGTGCTGGTCGTCGGCATTGACGTCGCCGGTGCGGCCGAGCTCGACCAGCTGCTCGAAGCTGGGCAGGGCGGTGTTCACCTCGCCGCGCACGTCGCCGCGCGCGCCACGCACCGAGCGCGTGACGCCGTAGAACTCCATGGTGTAGCGGTGCAGGTCCAGCGGATTGACCACGGCCAGCTCGATGCGGCGGCGGGTCAGGTGCTGCAGGTCGCGGCGCCATTCCTGTACCAGCGGTTCGCTGGTGGCCACCAGCACGCGTTCGGCGTCCACCGCCAGTGGCAGGAAGCGATGGCGGCGCGCATAGGCGTGCGAAACCAGGGCCGTGACCGCCGCCACATCGACGCGGGTCGGGTCGATGCGCAGGTAGCGGGTGCCGGTGCGCCGCGCCAACCACTCGGTGAGGCGTTCCAGGGTCAGTTCTCCGCCGTCGCTGGCGGCAAGCTTGAGGTTGGACAGCAGTACCAGCGGATGGACTTCACTGGCGTTGCGGGCGCCCTGCGCGGAAAACCGCACGCGCTCGCGGTCCTGCCCGGCCACCAGGCCATCGGCCAGCAGTGCGGCCGAGACCTGTTCAAACAGCAGGCGGCCCCACGGCAGCGGTACCGCGCCGGGCTCGCCGGGCGTGCCCGCCGGCAGCCGATGTTCCATCTGCCTGCTCCTCCCGGGTACGGAATGCCCCGCAGGTCGGCCGTTATACTAGCGCACCCCCTTGCCGGCCAAGAATCGTCCGCATGTCCGCGACCCCGACCGTTCCGATCACCTTCCAGGGCCTGATCCAGACCCTGAACCAGTTCTGGGCCCAGCAGGGCTGCGTGCTCATCCAGCCGCTCGACCTGGAGGTGGGCGCCGGTACGTTCCACCCGGCGACCTTCCTGCGTGCGATCGGTCCGGAAGGCTGGAACGCGGCCTACGTGCAGCCCTCGCGCCGTCCCACCGACGGCCGTTACGGCGAGAACCCGAACCGCCTGCAGCGCTATTACCAGTACCAGGTGGCGATGAAGCCGGCGCCGGACAACATCCAGCAGCTGTACCTGGATTCGCTGCAGGCGCTGGGCATCGACCCGCTGGTGCACGACCTGCGCTTCGTCGAGGACAACTGGGAGTCGCCGACCCTGGGTGCCTGGGGCCTGGGCTGGGAGGTCTGGCTCAACGGCATGGAAGTGACCCAGTTCACTTACTTCCAGCAGGCCGGTGGCCTGGAGTGCCGTCCGGTGCTGGGCGAGATCACCTATGGTCTCGAGCGCCTGTGCATGTACCTGCAGAACTGCGACAACGTCTACGACCTGGTGTGGACCTACGGGCCGGACGGACAGCCGGTGACCTACGGTGACGTCTATCACCAGAACGAGGTGGAGCAGAGCACCTACAACTTCGAGCATGCCGACGTGGAAGAGATGTTCCACCGCTTCGACGCCTGCGAGCGCGAGGCGCAGAAGCTGGTCGAAGTGGGCCTACCGCTGCCGGCCTACGAGCAGGTGATGAAGGCCAGCCACACGTTCAACCTGCTGGATGCGCGCCGCGCCATCAGCGTGACCGAACGCCAACGCTACATCCTGCGCGTGCGTGCGCTGGCCCAGGCGGTGGCCCGGGCCTATTACGAGCAGCGCGAGAAGCTGGGCTTCCCGGGCGCGAAGAAAGCCTGACGGCCGCTCTCCACCCTGCTTTTCATCACACCCCGGGGCGCCGGACGCGTTGCGCGCTGCGCCCCCCACCACAGGATCGAACCGATGAGCCAATTGTCCCCCCTGCTGATCGAACTGGGCACCGAGGAGTTGCCGGTCAAGGCGCTGCCGGGCCTGGCCCAGGCGTTTTTCGACGGTGTTGTCGAAGGCCTGCGCAAGCGCGGCATTGCCCTGGACACGGGCGATGCACGTCCGCTGTCCACCCCGCGCCGGTTGGCCGTGCTGCTGCCGGGCGTCGGCCTGGAACAGCCGGAGCAGCACAGCGAAGTGCTGGGCCCGTACCTGAACATCGCGCTGGATGCAGAAGGCCAGCCGACAAAGGCGTTGCAGGGCTTCGCCGCCAAGGCCGGCATCGACTGGACCGCGCTGGAGAAGACCACCGACAACAAGGGCGAGCGTTTCGTGCATCGTGCGGTGACGCCGGGCGCGAGCACCGCCGATCTGCTGCCTGAGATCCTGCGCGAGGCCATCGCCGCCATGCCGATCCCGAAGCCGATGCGCTGGGGCGACCACCCGTGGGGCTTCGCGCGGCCGGTGCATTGGCTGGTGCTGCTGCACGGCAAGGACGTGGTCGCGGCCGAGCTGTTCGGCCTCAAGGCCGACCGCATGAGCCGTGGCCATCGCTTCCACCATGACAAGACCGTGTGGCTGACCCAGCCGCAGGACTACGTCGAATCGCTGCGCGCGGCCCATGTGCTGGTCGACCCGGCCGAGCGCCGCGCACGCATCGTCGCCGAGGTCGAAGCCGCCGCCGGCAAGGCTGGCGGCAGTGCGCGCATCACCGAGGACAACCTTGAGCAGGTGGTGAACCTGGTCGAGTGGCCCTCGGCAGTGCTGTGCAGCTTCGAGCGCGCCTTCCTGGCCGTGCCGCAGGAAGCGTTGATCGAAACGATGGAGATCAACCAGAAGTTCTTCCCGGTGCTGGATGACGCGGGCACGCTGACCGAGCAGTTCATCGGCATCGCCAACATCGAGTCGAAGGATGTGGCCGAAGTGGCCAAGGGCTACGAACGCGTGATCCGCCCGCGCTTCGCCGATGCCAAGTTCTTCTTCGATGAAGACCTGAAGCAGGGGCTGGCCGCGATGGGCGAGGGCCTGAAGACCGTGACCTACCAGGCCAAGCTGGGCAGCGTGGCGGACAAGGTCGCGCGCGTGGCGGCGCTGGCCGAAGCGGTTGCCGTGCAGGTGGGTGCCGATCCGGTGCAGGCCCGCCGCAGCGCGGAGTTGGCCAAGAACGACCTGCAGTCGCGCATGGTCAACGAGTTCCCGGAACTGCAGGGCATCGCCGGCCGCCATTACGCGGTGGCGGGCGGAGAATCGCCGGACGTGGCGCTGGCCCTCGACGAGGCGTACCAGCCGCGCTTCGGTGGCGATGACATCGCGCTGTCGCCGCTGGGCAAGGTGCTGGCCATCGCCGAGCGTGTGGACACACTGGCCGGCGGGTTCGCGGCGGGCCTGAAGCCGACCGGCAACAAGGATCCCTTTGCCCTGCGCCGCAACGCACTGGGCCTGGCCCGTACGATCATCGAGAGTGGCTTCGAGCTGGACCTGCGCGCGCTGCTGGCCAGCGCCAACCAGGGCCTGGCTGCGCGTGGCGTGCAGGCCGATGTGGGTGAGCTGTACGACTTCATCCTGGATCGCCTGAAGGGCTATTACGCCGACAAGGGCGTGCCGGCCACCCACTTCAACGCGGTCGCCGAACTGAAGCCGGCGTCGCTGTACGACTTCGATCGCCGCCTCGACGCGATCGGCACGTTTGCAGCGCTGCCCGAGGCCGAGGCCCTGGCCGCCGCGAACAAGCGCATCCGCAACATCCTCCGTAAGGCTGAAGGCGACATTCCGGGCCAGATCGACCCGTCGCTGCTGCAGGAGGAGGCCGAGCGCGCGCTGGCCGAAGCCGTCACCGCCGCCATCGACGACACGGGCGCCAGCCTGCATCAGAAGGACTACGTGGCCGTGCTGGCCCGCCTGGCCCGCCTGCGCCCGCAGGTCGATGCATTCTTCGATGGTGTGATGGTCAATGCCGAAGACCCCGCACTGCGCGGCAATCGCCTGGCGCTGCTGACCCTGCTGGGCGAGCGACTGGGCAAGGTCGCCGCGATCGAGCATCTGTCGAGCTGAGTGGTCGCGCCGGGCCACGCCCGGCGAACGCGCGGTGTGGTGCTGGAAGAAGCCGCCGGGCATGGCCCGGCGTTACCGACATCATGCGGATGATGTCGGTAACGCGTATTTTGACCGCCACTTAACAACCGATGCCTGAAGGCGTGATGCATTTCGCATCGTCACGTTGGGTCGGTATGCTGTGCCGCATGCAGCCAAAGAAATACGCCCTGCCGCTGATGGTCCTGTCGCTGGTCGCCACCCCCGTGGCCCACGCGCGCGGCACCATCGACAAGGTGGACATCAAGGGATTGGACAAGGGCGACGACGCCGCGATCATCGAGAACATCCAGGAATCGCTCACGCTGTACGACACGATCGGCAAGGAGCAGGGTGAATCGCGGCTGGAGTACCTGCTGTCACAGGCCGAGCGGCAGACCCGGCAGGCGTTGGAGCCGTTCGGGTACTACAACCCGGTGATCACGGTGGAGGCGCCGCGCCAGGACGAGCATGTGCAGGTGCTGATCCACGTCGACAAGGGCACGCCGGTGACGGTGCGGCGCGAGCACATCGACATCACCGGCCCGGCCATGTACGACCAGTACCTGCAGGATGACCTGAGCGCCTTCAAGCCACGCAAGGGCCAGCGTTTCGAACATACCCAGTACGAAGCCAGCAAGATCACCATCACCCGCCGCCTGGCCGAGCGTGGCTACTTCGATGCCGATTACACCCAGCGCCAGGTACAGATCACCCGCGCCGACAACGCCGCGGACATCGACCTGACCTGGGACAGCGGCCGCCGCTACAACATGGGCCCGGTCCGGTTCGAGCAGGATTACTTCGTCGACAAGCTGTTCGATCCGCTGGTGTACTGGGAACAGGGCAGCTACTACCACGAAGGCAAGCTGGACCGGCTGCGCGAGTCGCTGACCAAGCTCGACTACTTCAGCGTGATCGACATCCAGCCGCGGCCGGACCAGGCCGACGACAATGGTGAGGTGCCGGTCGACGTCAAGCTGACCCGTGCCAAGCGCACGATCTACACCGCGGGCCTGAGCTACGGCAGCGAGAGTGGTCCCGGTGTACGCGGCGGTGTCGAGCGGCGGTTCCTCAACAACCGCGGCCACAAGATGAACACCCAGCTGGACTATGCGCAGAAGCGCAAGAGCCTGGTGACCAGCTACCGGATTCCCGCGTTCGCCTGGCTTGATGGCTGGTATACCTTCGCCGCCAGCGCCTACGACGAGCAGACCGACTACATCGACCTGCGCAACTTCAAGCTGATCGCCAGCCGCAGCGGCGAGATCAACGAATACTGGACCGCGATCGCGTCGGTCAACGCGCTGCGCGAGCGCTGGCGCTATGCATCGGGTACCGAGTTCACCGACGCGGTCTACAACACCTCCACGCTGGTCTATCCGCAGCTGGTGGCCGACTACGTCAATGTCGATGACGAGATGTTCCCGCGCAAAGGCATCAGCGGCACGGCCACCGTGCGCGCGGGCGTTGAAGGCGCCGGCTCCGATACCAGCTTCGTGCAGGCCAATGCCGTGCTTCGCTGGTACGTTCCGGTGGGCGAAAGCAACCGCCTGATCCTGCGTGGCGAGGGGGGCACCACCTGGACCAGCGATCTGGTGGCGATGCCACCCAGCCTGCGCTACTTCGCTGGCGGTGACCGCAGCATCCGTGGCTATGCCTACCGCGAGGTGGGCCCGCGCACGCCCGCGCCGGACAAGTACGCGCTGGGTGCCAAGAACCTGGTGATCGGCTCGGCCGAGTACGAGCACTACTTCAACGGTGGCCCTTGGGGTGCGGCGGTGTTCGTCGACACCGGCAGTGCCTTCGACAACACCATCGACCTGCATACCGGTGTGGGCTTCGGCGTGCGCTGGAAGTCGCCGGTGGGCCCGGTGCGCATCGACGTGGCCCACGGCCTGAACAACCCGGATTCGCAGTTCCAGCTGTATCTGAACATCGGAGCGGACCTGTGAGCACGCCCGCACAGACCCCGGGAACACCGCCGCCGCGCGTGCGCTTCTATCGCCGCCGCCGCTTCTGGGCATGGTCTGGCGTGGGCGTGCTGGGTCTGGTCCTGCTCGGCCTGCTGCTGCTGTACTGGCTGCTGCAGACCGTGGCCGGCCGTGACGTGCTGCTGGCGCAGGTGGTCGCGCGCCTGCCGGTGGGTGCCAGCTTCACCTGGGACAAGGTGGACGGACCGGTGGCCGGCCCGCTGACGCTCTACAACGTCGACTTCCGCTATGACGACATCCACTTCCATGCCGAGCGCGCGTACCTGGAGCCGGACCTGCGCCCGCTGCTGGGCCGCAAACTGCTGCTCGACAGGCTGGAACTGACCAATGCCTCGCTGAACCTGGCCAAGAGCGAGGAGCCGTTCAAGCTGCCGTCGTGGCCGGACTCGCTGCCGCAGATCGAGATGCCGCTGGCCATCCAGGCCGACGCCATCGCCATCGACGGTTTCCGGGTGACCCAGGCCGGTGAACCGGTGATCGACATCAGCCGCGTGCGCGGCGGCGTGGAAATCGCCAACGGCGAATTCCAGGCGCGCGCGCTGGTCGTCGACAGCGATATGGGCAACTTCACCGCCCAGGGCCGCTACATCCCGGCCAAGGACTACGACACCGACGTGACCGTCACCGCGGTGCTGCCGGCGCCGCGTGGGCGCACGGCCGCCACGCTCGGCCTGGTTGCACGGGGCAATCTGGCGCACATGGAAGTGGCCGTGGCCGGGCGCGCGCCCAAACCGCTGCATGCGATGCTGGTGTTTGACGGGCGGACCGATCCGAGCTGGAGCGCGACCGTGCGCAGCGACGAACTGGACCCGGCTCTGCTGTCGCCAGCGCTCGCGGGTTCGGCCATCGCGCCACTCGCGCTGGATTTCAGCGCCACCGGCAAGGGCGGCAACGCCCAGCTGCGCGGCACGGTGAAGCAGGGCGAGCAGGCGCTGGAGCTGGCGCCCTCGGTCATCTCGCTGCAGGACCAGGTGCTGAAGGTCTCGCCGCTGGTGGTGAAGGGACTGGGGGGCGAGGCACGCCTGGAAGGTACCGCTGATTTCAGCCAGGAAGACCAGCAGAAACTCGATTTCTCGGTCATCGCCCATGATCTGACCTGGGTGCCGGCGGAGGATCCGAACACCGCCGGTGGTCCGCCCGTACCGGTGACACTGAAGGAAGCCCGCTTCGGCCTGGCAGGGACGCTGAAGGCATGGGCTGCGATCGGTCGTGCCGACGTGGAGCGTGAGCAGCAGAAGGCGCAGCTGCGTTTCGACGTGCGCGGCAACGACCAGGCGGCCTCGATCCGCGAGCTGCAGGCGCAGACGCCCGGCGGGCAGTTGCAGGTGGAGGGCCAGGTGGCATGGGCACCGCAGCTGGACTGGGATGCCAAGGCCACATTGAAGGACTTCGACCCGGGCTATTTCGTGCCTGGATGGAATGGCCGGCTGTCGGGCAATTTGGCGTCCAAGGGCCGCCAGCTGCCGCCGCCGGCAAATGCCCCGCCGGGTACTGCCGGCACGCTGGAAGCCACGGTCGATCTGCCGTCGCTGAAGGGCGTGCTGCGTCAGCGCAACCTCGATGCGCAGGGCAAGTTCGCGCTGCAGGGCGAACAGGGCCAGGGCGAGCTGAAGCTGGCCGTCGGCAGCAGCCGGGTCACCGCCTCGGGCAAGGTGGGCGACCGCCTGGACATCGACGCACGTTTCGAACCGCTGCAGCTGAGCGACCTGCTGCCTGGCGCCGATGGCGGCCTGCGCGGGCAGGTACAGGTGACCGGCCCGCGTGACGCACCGGACATCACCGCGGACCTGGTCGGCAACAACCTCAACTGGGATGGCTATGGCGCCGAGAGCCTGAGCATCAAGGGGCGGCTGCCGTGGCGTGGCGACAGCGGCACGCTGGCCGTGCAGGGACAGCAGGTCAACGCCGGCATGCTGCTGGAACGGTTGAACATCGATGCGCAGGGCAGCGTGTCGAATCTGCGCCTGGCGGCACAGACCCGCAACGAACTGGGCGCGATCGACCTGCAGGGCAGCCTGCGCCAGCAGGGCCAGCAATGGCGGGGCGAACTGGCTTCGCTGCGTATCGCACCGGTGAAGGGCGATGCCTGGGCGCTGCGCGCGCCGGCCGCCTTCGCCATCAACAATGGCAGCTACACGCTGGCCGAGGCCTGCCTGGCTGCCGCCAGCAGCGGGGCGCTCTGTGCGCAGGCGAACTGGCCGCGCGAGGGCCTGGTGGTGCGCGGCGATGCGTTGCCGCTGGCACTGGTGCAGCCGTGGCTGCCGCCGCAGTCCGGACGTCGCATCTACCTGCGCGGCGAGCTCGGTCTGGATGCGCAGATCCGGCCGCGCGGCAATGCGTGGGAAGGACACGTCGAAGTGCGTTCGCTGGAGGGCGGGGTGCGCCTGGGCGAGAACCGCAACGTCGGTGGCGACAGCACCCGGGGCGAACTGGTGCGTTATGACCAGTTCTCGCTGAAGCTGGACATGACCCCGGCCAGCATCAAGGGCTATCTGGGCATGGGCTTCCAGGGCAACGGCTTCGTCGATGCCAGGATGCAGACCGGCTGGGAAGCCAGCGCGCCGTTGAACGGTGAGCTCTACCTCAACATGTCGCGGCTGTACTGGCTGGAGCTGTTCTCGCCGGACATCGTGCGCCCGACCGGCCTGATCGAGGGCCACGTGAGCCTGCGCGGTACCCGTGGCCAGCCATCGCTGGGCGGCGACGCGCAGCTGAGCAATTTCAAGGGCGAATTCCCCGCGCTGGGGCTGACGTTCGACCAGGGCAAGGGCAGCTTCGTCGCCCAGCCCGACGGCTCGGCCAAGATCACCGCGCAGGCCAACTCGGGCCAGGGCACGCTGTATGTCGATGGCGGCCTGTCCTGGTTCGGTGATGCGCAGCCGCTGCAGCTGAAGATCCACGGCGAGAACGTGCTGCTGTCCAATACCAGCGAACTGCGCATCGTCGCCAACCCCAATCTGGACTTCACCCTGGCCAAGGCCGCGATGGAGCTGCGTGGCACCGTGCATGTGCCGGAGGCGGACATCGATCTTGAGCGGCTGGATCGCGGGACGTCGGTTTCCGAGGACGTGGTGGTGCTGGACCCGGCCGATCCGGAGGAATCGCGCACCTCGCCGCTGGACATGGACCTGACCGTCAGCCTGGGCGACAAGGTGAAGATGACCGGCTTCGGCCTGAAGGGCGCGCTGACCGGCAAGATGCAGGTCTGGGCCAAGCCCGGTCGCGAGATGACCGCCAATGGCGGGCTGGAGGTCAGTGGCCGCTACAAGGCCTATGGCCAGGACCTGACCATCACCCGCGGCAACCTCAACTGGAACTACAACGCCGTATCCGACCCGCGCATCAACATCCGCGCCGAGCGCCGGATCGGTGATGTCACTGCTGGCATCGACGTGACCGGCCGTGCACAGCAGCCGCGTGCGGACGTGTGGTCCGACCCGGCGATGTCGCAGTCCGAAGCGCTGGCCTATCTGGTGCTGGGCCGCAGCCTCACCGGTGCCAGCAGCGACCAGGCCCAGCAGGTCAATGCAGCCTCGGCCGCACTGTCGGCCGGCAGCGGCCTGCTGGCGTCGCAGCTGGGGGCCAAGCTGGGCTTGGACGATGCGGGCGTGAGCCAGTCGCGCGCGCTGGGCGGATCGGTGATCGGCGTGGGCAAGTACATCTCGCCCAAGCTGTATGTGGGCTATGGCGTATCGCTGGTCGGCGCCGGTTCGGTGATCACCCTGAAGTATCTGCTGCGCCGCGGTTTCGACGTGGAAGTGGAGTCGAGCACGGTGGAAAACCGCGGCTCGATCAACTGGCGGCGGGAGAAGTAACCCGCCGCCATCGACCGGTAGCGCCGGGCCGCGCCCGGCCCCCAACCATCGGCCGTTGCCCCTGCCGGCCCCAGCGGCTATGGTCCCGGGCTGTTCTGTCGTACCGGATCGCCTCATGTCGCCACGTAAAACCCTTCCTGCCGCCCTGGCCCTGGGCCTCACCCTCGCTGCGGGCGCCCACGCCGATGAAGGCATGTGGATGCCGACCCAGCTGCCGGAGCTGGCCAAGCCGCTGCGCGCAGCGGGCTTCATGGGCGATCCGGCCGACCTGGCCAACGTCACCGCACCACCGCTGAGCGCCGTGGTGCGGGCCGGAGGCGGCACCGGTTCGTTCGTTTCCGCCGACGGACTGCTGTTGACCAACCACCATGTGGCGATGGGCGTGATCCAGTACAACAGTTCGCCCGAGCACAACCTGATCGACAACGGCTTCATCGCCCAGGGGCGCGCCGACGAGCGGCCGGCCAATCCGGACTTCCGTGTGCTGGTCACCGTCGGCTTCGACAAGGTGACCGATCAGGTGCTGGCCAATGCCCGTGGCAAGACCGGCCGTGCGTACTTCGATGCGGTCGATGCGGCCAGCAAGCAGATCGTGGCGGAGTGCGAGAAGAACGGCAGCGTGCGCTGCTCGGTGGCCAACATGTACTACGGCACCGATTTCTATCGCATTGCCCAGCTGGAACTGAGCGATGTGCGCCTGGTCTACGCGCCGCCGCGTGCGATCGGCAACTATGGCGACGAGATCGACAATTTCATGTGGCCGCGCCATACCGGCGATTTCACTCTGCTGCGTGCCTATGTCGGCCAGGATGGCAAGCCGGCCGCGTACAGCAAGGACAACGTGCCTTATCAGCCACCGGCGCACCTGAAGATGTCCGTTGAAGGTCCGAAGGAGGGCGATTACGCGATGCTGGCCGGTTACCCGGGCATCACCTACCGCCACCGCACCGCGGCCGAGTTCGCCAGCCAGGTCGATGCGGTGTTGCCGCGCCGGGTGTCGGTGTTCCAGCAGATGATCGACACCATCGAGGTGGCAACTGCCAAGGACGCGCAGGCGCGTACCCGTTACGCTTCGCAGCTGCAGTCGCTGAAGAACAACCGCAAGCGCGCCGCCGGTGAGCTGGAAGGCCTGCTGCGCAGCGATGCCAAGGCGCAGCGCGCTGCCGACGAGTCGGCCATGCTGGCGGCCACCGACCGCCGGTACCGGAGTGACATCCAGGCGTTGCTGGCCAATCTCTCGCAGGGTGCGGCGGTGGGTGAGCGCGACCTGCTGCTGGAGCAGATGGCCAACCAGAGCCAGCTGCTGCGCTCGGCGCTGCTGCTGGAACGCCTGCGCATCGAGTCGGCCAAGCCGGATGCACAGCGCGAAAGCGGTTACCAGCAGCGCGACCAGGCGATGATCGAGGGCGTACTCAAGCAGGTGCAGCGTCGGTATGCAGCGGAGGTCGAAAAGGCGCTGCTGACCACCCTGCTTACGCGATACCAGCAGTTGCCGGACGCGCAGCGCGTGGCCGAGTTCGATGCCGCCTTCGGCCGCACCCCGGCGCAGCTGGCGCAGGCGCTGGACACGCTTTACGCCAGCACCCGGCTGGGCGACGAGGCGCAGCGTCTCTCGCGCTTCGCCGCTGCGCGCGATGGCAAGGCCCTGGCACCCGATCCGCTGATCGCAGTGGCCGCGCCGCTGGTGGCGGCGCAGCTGCGCATCGAGAACGAGAGCAAGACCCGCGAAGGCGAGCAGCTGCGCCTGCGCCCGGCCTACATGCAGGCGCTGTTCGCCTGGCGTGCCAAGCAGGGCCGCGCGGTGTACCCGGATGCCAACCGTACCCTGCGCATCAGCTACGGCAAGGTCGAGGCACTGCACCCGCGTGACGGCGTGACCTACTCGCCGGTGACCACGGTGGCCGGTATCGTCGAGAAGAACACCAACGCCTATCCCTTCGATGCGCCGGCTCCGCTGCTGGCCGCCATCGCCAAGGGTGATTTCGGCAGCACGGCCGATCCGGCCCTGAAGACACAGACCGTCAACTTCCTGACCAACCTCGATACCACCGGCGGCAACTCGGGATCGCCCGTGCTCAATGCCAAGGGTGAACTGATTGGCCTGAACTTCGACAGCAACTGGGAATCGGTCAGTGCCAGCTGGTGGTTCGATCCGCGCTACAAGCGCGCCGTGCACGTGGACATGCGCTATCTGCGCTGGCTGCTGGCCAAGGTCTACCCGGCGCCGGAACTGTTGAAGGAAATGGGCGTTCCGGCCCAGTAAGACGCCGGCCACGACCCCGGTCGTGGCCCGCACCGCGTAGGCCCCCCACGCCGGTGGGGGGGTGTTGCCCCCAACGAGCCCGTACGTCTGGCCGCCTCTGGCCTACACTGCGGGTTCCTCTGACGGAAACGCGCGCGTGGTCTCCAGCTGGATCCTGCTGCTGGTCTCGGTTGCCTATGCCGCACTGCTGTTCGGCGTGGCATGGTGGGGCGACCGTCGGCCGATGTACCCGGACCGGCCCTGGCTGCGGCCCGTGGTCTACAGCCTGGCGCTGGCCGTGTACTGCTCGTCCTGGACCTTCTATGGCGCGGTGGGCACCGCCGTGCGCAACGGTATCGGCTACCTGCCGATCTACATCGGGCCGCTGCTGCTGCTGCTGTTCGGCTGGCGCATCATCGAGCGCCTGGCCCTGATCGCCCGCAGCCAGAACGTGGTGTCCATCGCCGATTTCATCTCCTCGCGCTTCGGCCGCTCGCGGCGCCTGGCCGCGCTGGTGGCGATCATCGCCCTGATCGGCATCGTTCCCTACCTGGCCCTGCAGTACAAAGCGGTGGCGATGAGCCTGCAGGTGCTGACCGGCAACACCGGCCCGACCGGCTTCTTCAGCGATCCCGCACTGTATGTCGCCCTGCTGATGGCCCTGTTCGCCACGCTGTTCGGCACGCGTCAGGTGGATGCCACCGAGCATCACCACGGCATGATGCTGGCGATCGCGCTGGAATCGGTGATCAAGCTGCTGGCGATGCTCGCCGTTGGCGTATTCGCCTATGTGTGGCTGACCGACCGCACCGATGCGGTGCTCGAGTCGGTGCATACGCTGTTCACCGGATTGCCGCCGGTGGGATTCATTTCGCAGACCCTGCTCAGTTTCCTCGCCATCGTCTGCCTGCCGCGCCAGTTCCATGTCGCGGTGGTGGAATGTGGCGATGTACGCGACGTGCGCCGTGCACGCTGGATGTTCGGTGGTTACCTGGTGCTGATCTCGGCGATGGTGCTGCCCATCGCCACCGCGGGCGTCACATTGTTCGGCACCGGCGGCAGCGTCGCCGACGATGCGATGGTGCTGGCGCTGCCGCTGGCCGAGGGCCGCAACGCGCTGGCGCTGGTCGCCTATGTGGGTGGCTTCTCTGCCGCCACCGGCATGGTCATCGTCTCATCCATCGCGCTGGCCACCATGGTCAGCAATGATCTGGTGATGCCGGTGCTGCTGCGCCGCAGTGGCGATCACCAGGAAGCAGCCGACGTGGCTTCACGCGTGCTGTGGATCCGCCGCCTGGCGATCCTGCTGCTCGCGTTGATGGCGTACAGCTACTACCGCAGCAGCAGCAACGACAGCACCCTGGCGTCCTACGGCCTGATGGCGTTCGCCGCGGTAGCGCAGTTCGCACCGGGCCTGATCGGCGGCCTGTATTGGCGTGGCGCCAGCCGCCGCGGCGTGGAAACCGGCATGCTGCTCGGCTTCGCCACCTGGCTCTATACCCTGTTGCTGCCGGCGATGACCATGGCGGGATGGGTCGACGCCGGCTGGGTCCAGCAGGGCCCGTTCGGCATCGAATGGCTGCGCCCGCAGCAGCTGTTCGGCATGACCGGCTGGGATCCGCTGACCCACGGTACCTTCTGGTCGTTGCTGGTCAATGCAGCAACGATGATGCTGGTGTCCGCACGCTGGCGGCCGGGGGTGGACGAGCGACTGCGTGCTGCGCCCTTCCTCGATCCGTACGCCGAGCGCCCCTCGGTCGCCGGCGGTTGGCCCGGCCACGTGCATGTGGGCGACCTGCTGGCGCTGGCCTCGCGCGTGGTGGGCGAGCGTCATGCGCGGCGTTCGTTCTTCGAGCAGGCGCAGTCGCTGGGCCGCGAACTGCAGTCTTCCGCGCCGGCCGACCGGCCCTGGGTGCAGTTCACCGAGCGCCTGCTGGCCGCGTCGATCGGTGCCGCCTCCGCGCGCCTGCTCCTGACCAGCCTGCTGCGCGGCTCCGGCATGGACCTGGGTGAGGTGGTGGCGGTGTTGGACGAAGCCGGACAGGAACTGCGCTTCAACCGCGAGATCCTGTCCACCACGCTGGAGAACATCAGTGCAGGTGTCAGCGTGGTCGATCCGGACATGCGCCTGACGGCGTGGAACCGCCGCTACCAGGACATGTTCGGCTACCCCGACGGCATGCTGTACGTGGGCCGCCCGGTGGCCGACCTGATCCGCTACAACGCCGAACGGGGCGAGCTGGGCGAGGGCGACATCGAGGTGCAGATCAACCGCCGCATCGGCTACATGCGCGCCGGTTCACCGCACGTGTTCGAGCGCACGCGCAGCGATGGCAAGGTGATCGAGATGCGTGGCCAGGCCTTGCCTGGCGGCGGCTATGTGACCAGCTACAACGACATCACCGATTACAAGCACGCCGAGAAGGCGCTGCTGGAAGCCAATGAAACGCTGGAACAGCGCGTCGCCGAGCGCTCCCACGAAGCTGAAGCCGCCCAGCAGTCGAAGACCCGCTTCCTGGCCGCGATCAGCCATGACGTGCTGCAGCCGCTCAATGCCGCGCGCCTGTTCGCTTCGGCGCTGCGTGACAGCGTTCATGTGAGCGACGAGCAGAAGCATCTGGCCGAGCGCGTGGATGCCTCGCTTCGCGCGGCCGAGGAGCTGCTGGATGGCCTGCTGGACGTATCGCGGCTGGATGCAGGTGGGTTGCATCCGGTCATCGGCGAGTTCGACGTCAGCGCGCTGATGCGCGAGCTGGCCGCACAGTACACGCCGGTTGCCGCCGGCCGTGGCCTGCGCCTGGATCTGTTCGCGCGCCCGGCATGGGTGCGCAGCGACCGGCGCCTGCTGCGGCGTGTGCTGCAGAACTTCCTGGCCAACGCGCTGCGCTATACACGGCAGGGCCGCATCGTGCTGGCCGTGCGCCACCGGGGCGAGGAAGTGGAACTGCAGGTGTGGGATACCGGCCCCGGCATCCCGGAGCATCACATGCGGCAGATCTTCGATGAGTTCCATCGCTACCAGCAGCCCTTCGACTGGGGCGAGCAGGGCCTGGGTCTGGGCCTGTCGATCTGCCAGCGCATCTCGCGCCTGCTGGACCATCGGCTCAACGCACGCAGCCGCGTCGGCAGCGGGTCGATGTTCTCGATCATCCTGCCTCGCGTGGCGCCTCTGCCGGGCTACACCGAGCCTGCCACGGCGGTCCAGGTGGCCGCCACGCCGGTGCGCAGCGATTCGCTGGCCGGCCTGCGCGTGCTGTGCGTGGACAATGACGAGGAAATCCTCGACGGCATGCGTGCGCTGCTGGGTCGCTGGCAGGTGCAGGTGATCACCGCCGCCACCGTCGATCAGGCGCTGGAAAAGATTGCCGAGCGCCCGCAGGTGATGCTGGTGGATTACCACCTGCATGACCGCATGGATGGCCTGGACGCGCTGGTGGCACTGCGCGAGGCGGCAGGATATCCGCTGCCCGGTGCCCTGCTCACTGCCGATGGTCGCGATGAGCTGAAGCGGATGGCGCGCGAGCGGGGTTATCGGGTGCTGACCAAGCCGATCAAGCCGGCCTCGCTGCGCGCCTTCCTCGGCGCGCTGCGCGACGCCGGCAGCAACGAAGCCTGATGGCAACTGTAGAGCCGAGCCCATGCTCGGCGCCATGCGCAGCCCGGCGCTGATATAGCCATCGCTATACAAACCAGCCCTGCCTGCGCGTTTCACCCGAAATGTGCCAGGCGCGAATCGCGATGCTAAGCTTCGCGTCCCCTTGGGGAGTAGCCGGATTCCTACGCAGGAATCGTCCACGTCAACATACTCGGCCAGTGCGCCGTGGCGTGGACAACCATGATGGTTGGCGAGACCAGCGGCCCGCGCGCGCAACGTCAGGTTGGGCGCGAGCGCAGGCCGTGCGTCCGTCCAAGCCCGACCTCAGCAAGCACACATGTCCCCCATTTCGATCCTCCTGATCGGCTTTGCCATGTCCACCGATGCCTTCGCCGCGGCGATCGGCAAGGGCGCGGCGATGCGCAAGCCGGTGTTCCGCGATGCACTGCGTGCCGGCATCATCTTCGGCGTCATCGAGGCGATCACGCCCATCATCGGCTGGTTGCTCGGCCGCGCCGCCCTGCAGTACGTCGAAGCCTTCGATCATTGGATCGCCTTCGGCCTGCTTGGCGCTCTGGGCATCCACATGATCTACAACGGCCTGCGTCCGGATGAGGGTGAAGAAGATGAAGACCCCTCGCAGCACCACGGCTTCTGGAAGCTGGCGCTGACGGGTTTCGCCACCAGCATCGATGCGATGGCGGTGGGTATCGGCCTGGCGTTCATGGATGTCCATATCGGCGTGATGGCGGCGGTCATCGGCCTGTGCACGCTCACAATGGTCACCGTCGGCATCATGCTCGGCCGCGTGCTGGGCAGCATGGTTGGCAAGCGTGCCGAGATCATTGGCGGCGCGATCCTGGTGATCATCGGCGCGACGATCCTGTACGAACACCTGCGCGGCGTGGGCTGAGCAGGGGCTACCTGTAGAGCCGAGCCCATGCTCGGCTGGCGTATGAAGCAGCCGAGCATGGGCT
>NZ_JBRRES010000050.1:0-23919 GCF_056760395.1 Stenotrophomonas sp. STEN009
GGGGGGGCGCGGGGGGGGGGGGGTTTTCTCTCCACACAATTTCCCAACCGGCGGGGGGGGGGGGGGGGGGGGGGGGGGGGGGGGGGGGGGGGGGGCCCCCCCCCCCGACACTGCCTGGCGATCCCGATGCTGTTTCCACACGAGCTGCCCGATGCCGACGTCCGTCATGTTCCGGGCTGGCTGCTGCCGGATCGGGCGGATGCTTTGCAGCGGACACTGGGCGAACAGGTGGCCTGGGATGTGCACCGCATCCGGATGTTCGGTCACTGGGTGGATTCGCCGCGGCTGAGCAGTTGGATCGGCGATCCGCAGGCGCGCTACCGGTATTCCGGCGCCGAGTTCGTCCCGCGGCCCTGGCTGCCGGCTTTGCAGGCGCTGCGCGTGCGATTGCAGGAAGAGGGTATCGGCCGGTTCAACAGCGTGCTGCTCAATCGATACCGCGATGGTGGCGATTACATGGGCTGGCACAGCGACGACGAACCCGAACTGGGACCGGCGCCGGTGATCGCTTCACTGAGCCTGGGTGCAGCGCGGCGTTTCCTGCTGCGACGACGCGACGAGCCGGCACGCAAGGCGGAGTTCCTGCTGGACCATGGCGATCTGCTGTTGATGGCCGGCAGCACCCAGCGCTTCTATCAGCACGCGTTGCCGAAGATGGCGCGGGCCCAGGGCGAGCGGATCAACCTGACATTCCGTTGGATCACGCCGCGCTGAGCGAGGGATCAGCGCGGTGCTGCGGCGCTGTCGTTCTGCCCACTGACCAGCGTCCAGCCGACCACGTCCTGCGCGATCTGCTGCAGGCCACGTTCGAACGCCGCCGCAACCGCCGGCACATCGGTACTGCCAACGGGCTGCGCCTGGCGGAAGGTGCGATCAGCGACCACGCGCTGGTCGGCCACGTGGATCAGCTTGGCATTGAGTTCGATCACCACCGTCGGCGTGGTCTGGCCCTGGTAGTCCGATTCGAAACGACGGATGTCCGTGGACAGCTTGTAATCGGCGCGGATACCGGCGGCGGTGCGGGCCACGCCGTTGATGCGGCCGGAGTCCTCGAAACCGCGCAGCAGCGTGTCCTCGATCATGTCGGTGGCCGGCTGGGCCCAGCTGGCGCCCCTGTAGATCTCCAGCTCCGATGGCGTGGGACGCACGTTGATGCGCGGGCTGTCGACCATGCGCGCCGCGCTGGGTTTGGCCAGCACCAGCTGCCAGGCGACCTGGGGCCAGCTGGGATCGACCTTCACCTGCACGGCAGGCGAGTACAGGGTGACGGGATTCTTGTCGCCGCTGCCGAGGATCGAGCAGCCCGACAGCAGCGCCAGGGCCAGGCCTGGCAGCAGCAGGCGTGGGAAGAGGGTCGGGCTCATTTGGGTTCGAACTCCTTCGGGGCATCGCGGCCGAGCAGATAGCGCGCGGGGTTGTTCTCGAGGCGGTCGCTGACCCGGCGCAGGTCGCGGATCAGGCCACGCAGTTCGGTCAGGGTCGGGCCCAGCTGGCCGAGCCCGTCATTGGCGAAGCTGTTGATCGCGGCGCGGTTCTCGCCAAGGATCGAATCGGCATTGCCGGCAGCCGAATCGAGCTTGACCAGGGTAGCGTCGAGCTTGTCGATGATGCCCGGCAGCTGCTGCACCAGGTTCCTGTCGAGGCGCTCGATGGTGCCGTTGGTGGTCTTCAGCGTGGTGTCCAGGCTGCGTGCGGCATCGCGCGCGCTGAGCAGCAGCGCCTGTGTGCCCTGGTCGCGGTCGGCCAGTCCGCCGCTGATGGTTTCCAGGTTGGCCAGGGTCGCGTTGATCGACGCCACGTTGCGATCGCTGAGGATCTGGTCCATGCGCTCGACGATGCGGTTGGCCACATCGGTGATGTTCTGCAGTGCCGAAGGCGTGGTCGGGATGATCGGCGCCGGGTCCTTGTTGACCGTGGTCAGTGCCGGCGACTGCGGCGTGCCGCCGCTGAGCTGGATGATCGACGGACCGGTCAGGCTGGTGATCGCCAGCTTGGCACGGGTATCGGTCTTTACCGGGGTGGTGGAGTTCAGGCGGATGCGCGCCACCACCTGGCGCGGATCGTCCGGTACCAGGTTCAGCTCGATGATCGAGCCGACCGCGATGCCGTTGTACTGCACCGGGCTGCCGACCGACAGGCCGGTCACCGCCTCGCGGAACACCACGCGGTATTCCTGCCAGGTGCGGTCGGATGAGTACTTGGCCGCCCACAGGCCGAAGGCCAGCAGGGCCAGGCCGGTGATCAGGGTGAACGCGCCGATCAGCACGTAGTTGGCTTTGGTTTCCATGGCTCAGGCACTCTCGATCTGTTCGCCACGCGCGGCACGCGCACGTGGTCCGTGGAAGTATTCCTGGATCCACGGATGATCCAGTTTCTCGATTTCCGCAAGCGGTGCGTTGGCGATCACCTTGTGGTCGGCCAGCACGGCGACGCGGTCGCAGATGGCGTACAGCGTGTCCAGGTCATGGGTGATCAGGAACACGGTCAGGCCCAGCGCTTCCTGCAGGGTCTTGATCAGCCGGTCGAAGGCCGCCGCGCCGATCGGGTCCAGGCCGGCGGTCGGTTCGTCCAGGAACAGCAGCGGCGGGTCCAGTGCCAGCGCGCGGGCCAGGCCGGCACGCTTGCGCATGCCGCCGGACAGCTGCGAGGGCAGCTTGTTGATCGCATCGGCGGGCAGGCCGGCCAGCTTCACCTTCAGCAGTGCCAGCTCGTAGTGCCAGCGTTCGGGAAGGTCGCGATGATGCTCCTTCAGCGGAACCTGCACGTTCTCGCCGACGGTCAGCGAGGAGAACAGCGCGCCATCCTGGAACAGCACGCCGGTGTTGCGCTCGATATGCAGCCGGCTTTCGGCATCGTCGGCACGCGCATCGCGGCCGAGCACTTCGATCTGTCCTTCATCCGGCACGCGCAGGCCCAGGATCGAGCGCATCAGCACGGACTTGCCGGTGCCCGAGCCGCCGACGACGCCGAGGATCTCGCCGCGCCGCACGTCCAGGTCGAGGTCCTCATGGACGGTCTGGCTGCCGAAGCGGTTGACCAGCCCACGCACGCGGATGGCCAGGTCATGGCCATCGTCATCACGCATCTCGAAGGTGCCGGAACCGGAGGTCGTGTTCATGTCACCAGTCCATATGCATGAACCACAACGCCGCAAAGGCGTCGATGATGATCACCAGCGAGATGGTCTGCACCACGCTGGATGTGGTGCGCTCGCCGACCGACTGCGCGGTGCCGGTCACCTTCAGGCCCTCCAGGCAGCCGATCAGGCCGATCACCACCGCGAAGACGGGCGCCTTGGACAGGCCGACCAGCATGTGCCGCACCTCCATCGTGTCGTGCATCCGCGCGATGTACATCTGCGGCGGAATGTCCAGATCGAACGCGCCGACCGTGATGCCGCCGGCCAGGCCGGCAATCATCGCGATGAAGGTCAGCAGCGGCAGGGTCACCAGCAGCGCGAACAGGCGCGGCAGTACCAGCAGGTCGATCGGGTCCAGGCCCAGCGTGCGCATCGCATCGATCTCTTCGCGGGCCTTCATCGCGCCGATCTGCGCGGTGAACGCGCTTGCCGTGCGGCCGGCCAGCACGATCGCGGTCAGCAGCACGGCGAACTCGCGCAGGAAGGCGATGTTGACCAGCTCGACCACGTAGATCTCCGCGCCGAAGTCGCGCAGGATGGTCGAGCCCAGGAACGCGATCACCGCACCGACCAGGTAGGACAGCAGCGCCACCAGCGGCACGGCGTCCAGGCCCACCTGTTCCATCTGGTGCACGGTGGCGGTGAGGCGGAAGCGCCGCGGCTGCTTGACCAGGCGAGCGGTCTTGACCATCGCCTCGCCGAGGAAGCTGGCCAGGGCCACGATGTTGTGGCCGGTGCCATGCATGCTGACGCCCAGCCGTTCCAGCGCGGCCAGCACGCCGAAGTCGCGCTTGGGCTTGGGCCGATCGTCGGCCACTTCCTCGATGGTGCACACCAGTGCCTGGTGATCCGGCCGGAACTGCAGCGCATCCTCACCGAGGTCGGCGCGATGGGCCACGCGCAACAGCTGCAGTACGCCGGCCGAATCGAGCTGCTCGATGCCCGTGGCGTCAATGCCGGTCAGTTTGTCGGGAACGGCGCGCAGCACCTCGGCCGCAGCCAGCGCGGTCTTCAAGGTCCAGTGGCCGGACAGGCGGATCAGCCCGGGGTCGTGGGCGTCCTGTTCGAGCTGGGGGGCGAGGTTCTGGGTCACGTGGGCCATTCGGGTCGCAGCATAACCGTTCTGTATTGTGCTTCGCGTTGAACCAGGATGAATTCCTCCGGCGGGGCCCGGCCTAGGTAATACTACGGCGCATGTCCGCAGACGCTCACACGATCCCCACGCCCCAGGCCACCTACGCGCAGCGCGTGGCCTTCGTTTCCGAGATCGCCGGCCGCCTCCACAGCTACGGCACCACGGCCCAGCGTCTGGAAACGGCCGTGGTCGCACTGGCAAAACAGCTCGATCTCGATTGTGAACCGTGGTCTAACCCCACCGGCATCATCCTCAGCTTCAGCGACCCGGCCCAGGCGATCGGCTCCAGCGACATCACCCGCGTGATCCGCCTGGCACCGGGCGAGAACGACCTGCACAAGCTCAGTGTCGCCGACCGGATCGCCGAGGAAGTGGCCAACGGGCGGATGAGCATCGCGCAGGGGCACACTGCGCTGCGTCAGCTGGACAAGGATCCCGGCCGTCGCGGCAAGCTCCGCACCATCCTCTCGTTCACGCTCGGCGCGGCCGGTGTCGCCGGCATGTGGAAGCTGCCCTGGCTGGACATCGCCACCGCCGGTGTCATCGGCCTGATGATCGGCCTGCTCGGCATGGTCACCGACCGTCGCCCGGCGACCCGCGAGGCCGCCGAGGCGCTGGCCGCGCTGCTGGCCGGCCTGGTTGCCACCTTGGTCGCTTCGTTTGTCGGCGCGCTCAACCTCAACACGGTGATCATCGCCTCGCTGGTGGTGCTGCTGCCCGGCATGTCGCTGACCAATGCGGTCAACGAACTGGCCAGCCAGCACTGGGTGTCAGGCACCGCGCGGTTTGCCGGTGCGCTGACCACGATCATGAAACTGAGCGTCGGCGCGATGATCGCGGTGACCCTGGCCGATGTGCTGGGCCTGGACCCGGTGATCCGTGCCTCGCGACCGCAGGGACCGTGGGTGGAGTGGGGGTCGCTGCTGACCGCGGCCTTCGCCTTCGCGATGCTGTTCAAGGCCAGCCGTCGCGATTATCCCTGGGTGATTGCCGCGTCCGTGGCCGGCTATGCCATTTCCAAGTTTGGCGGGCACGCCTGGGGGGCACCGGCAGGCATCTTCCTGTCGGCGATGGTGCTGACCGCCGGCGGCAACCTGTTCGGTCGGCTGGCCGGGCGTCCGGGTGCGATCATCCGCCTGCCGGGCATCATCATGATGGTCCCTGGCAGCACCAGCCTGCGTGGCGTGCTGACGCTCGTCCAGCAGCAGGATGTCGGTGCCGGCCAGAGCGTGTTCCTGACCGTGCTCAACGTGGTGATGGCGCTGGTGGCGGGCCTGCTGTTCGGCAACCTCTTGATGCCGGCGCGCAAGACGTTGTGATGGAATGAAGAACGCCGGCTTGCGCCGGCGTTCTTCATTCTTTCCGATCCGGCCTCAGGCCTTCTTGATCAGGAAATCTTCCGGCTTCTTGCTGCCCTTGGCGGTCAGCTCGGCCATCCAGCGCGGCTGCTTGCCACGGCCGGTCCAGGTTTCCTTCGGGTTGGCCGGGTTGCGGTACTTCGGGGCGACCTTGCCGAGCTTGCGGCCGGCGGTTTTGGACGGCGCCGCTGCCTTGCGGGCGCGTGGCTTGGCAGCCGTGGTAGCGGTACCGAACAACTCCTCGATGGTGTAACCCTCGGTCTTGGCCAGCTTGCTCAGCTGGGCCCGCACCTTGGCGATCGGGCGACGCTTGGCGACGATGGTCTGCTGCTTTTTCGCGGTGCGGATCAATGCGCCCAGCTCGCGTGCCGACAGGCCGGTCAGGTCGATGCTCATCTACGGTTACTCCGGAAACTAATAAGGGACAGGGACGAGCCGGTCCGTGGCGTCGGCGCACAGGATAATGATGAATTAAATCCAGTACAAATCATGCAGGTCAGGGTATGGCGATGGACCGACTGCATCGTGACCATTTTGACCGGATTATGTCCAGCTGCATATTCACCGGCCCACCGCCGGTACAAAGAAAAAGACCGGGGCATGCCCCGGTCCGGTCACTCAACCCTGCAGGCGTTGCAGCAGGGTAGCCTTATCCAGGCTTTCGGCTTCGCTGGCGCGTCGCGAGCGGTACTCGTACGTGCCGGCCGCCAGGCCGCGCTCGCTGACCACCACGCGATGCGGGATGCCGATCAACTCCATGTCGGCAAACATCGCACCCGGGCGCAGCCCGCGATCATCCAGCGCGGCATCGAGACCGGCATCGCGCAGTTCCTGCAGCAGGCCGGCAGCGGCTTCGGCCACAGCGGCATCGCCCTTGGGGTTGATGACGCACACCACCACCTGCCACGGCGCCATCGCGTCCGGCCAGATGATGCCGGCATCGTCGTGATTCTGTTCGATCGCGGCAGCGACCACGCGCGAGATGCCGATCCCGTAGCAGCCCATTGCCATCACTGCGGCCTTGCCGTTCTCGTCCAGTACGGTGGCGTCCAGTGCTTCGGCGTACTTGCGGCCAAGCTGGAACACGTGGCCGACTTCGATGCCACGGGCGATCTTCAACTCGCCGCCGTCCAGCGCACGGTCACCGGCACGCACGTTGCGGATATCGACCACTTCCGGTTCCGGCAGGTCGCGGCCCCAGTTGACTCCAGCCAGGTGGAAGCCCGCTTCATTGGCACCGACCACGAAATCGGACATCGCCGCCACTTCGCGGTCGGCCACCACGCGGATCGCCTTGGCCGGTGAAACCGGGCCGAGGAAGCCGGGCACGCTGCCCAGGTACTCGGCGATCTCCGCTTCGCTGGCAAAGCGCTGCTCTTCCAGGCCGGGAACCTTGCCCAGCTTGATCTCGTTGACCTCGTGGTCGCCACGGACCAGCACCAGCACGAACCCTTCGTCGGTCATCAGCGCCACCGACTTCACCGTGCGCTGCAGCGCGATGCCGAGCAGGGCGGCAACGTCCTCGCAGGTCTTCTGGGTGGGGGTCTCGACCTTGCGCATCGTCTCGCCGGCTGCCGCGCGCGGTGCCGGTTCCGCGGCGATCGCCGCTTCCATGTTGGCCGCGTAGTCCGAGCCGGTGGAGAACACCAGCGCGTCCTCGCCCGAATCGGCGATCACATGGAATTCCTGCGACGCGTCGCCACCGATCGCGCCGGAATCGGCCTGCACCATGCGGAAGTCCAGGCCCAGCCGGGTGAAGATGCGGCTGTAGGCGGCCTTCATGTTCTCGTACTCGCGCACCAGGCACTCATCGTGCAGGTGGAACGAATAGGCGTCCTTCATCAGGAATTCGCGTGCACGCATCACGCCGAAGCGCGGGCGGATCTCATCGCGGAACTTGGTCTGGATCTGATAGAAGTTCACCGGCAGCTGCTTGTAGCTGGACAGTTCGCTGCGCGCGAAGTCGCATGCGGCTTCCTCGGCGGTCGGGCTGTAGCAGAACACCTGGTCCTTGCGATCCTTGATCTTCAGCAGCTGCGGCCCGAACTTCTGCCAGCGGCCGGTCTGCTCCCACAGCTCCTTGGGCTGGATGGTCGGAATCTGGAACTCCACGGCGCCGGCGCGATCCATTTCCTCCCGCACGATGCGTTCGACCTTGCGCAGCACGCGCAGTCCCAGCGGCGACCAGGTGTACAGGCCGGAGGCGAGCTTGCGGATCATGCCCGCACGCAGCATCAGGCGGTGGCTGGTCAGCTCCGCGTCGCTGGGGGTTTCCTTGGTGGTGTGCAGGTGGAACTGGGAGAGGCGCATCGTCGGCTTCGGTCTACGGCAGAGATCCCTATTCTGCCAGCCCGGGCGGGGGGAGGGTATCGGCCGGGCTGCGCCCTGCACCCGTCTCAGGCAACTTCAACTGCCACAGCAACAGCGGGCTTCGCGTGGGATGGCGGGGTGGATCCGGTGGCAGGGGACGCCGTAAACCCGTCCATGGGGGCTTGGTCGCGGCATCCATGCCGCTCACACCCCTGCCACCGGACCCGCCCCGCCTTCGACGGATCTCTGCGACCTGCCAGGACATGCCTTGGGGTCAGATCCGTTTTCCTGCGGAAACGGATCTGACCCCATTCTTGATTCCATGTAGCCCCATGGATGGGTTTACGGCGTGTCCTGCCAGCCCACACCGCCCCGCCAGACCAGCAGAAAACCAGAGCCGCTTTGGCATTTGACGTTGCGGTTGCTTGAAGCAGGTGCAGGGCGCAGCCCTGCCGAGCCCTCAACCGGCTGCTGGGCAGTAGGCCTTGATGCTGGCTTCAGCCAGTCCCTTCTGCGCGGTGCGCTGCTCCGCGGTCAGTACGGTGTCGCCCTTGCCGTCGCCGTCGGTGTCCTGCATCACCTGGCCGGAGCCTTCCAGCAGGGCCAGGTTGGCACGGGCGGTGCTGCACTGCTCCGGTACGGGTGCGGCCGGGCGTTCGGCGCTGTCAGCCGATGGCGCCGAGCGCGCCTGCGCCCGGGTCTCGTAGGTCCTGCCTGCTGGCGGGGTTTCCGAATACTGGGTGACGCCGTTGGCGTCCTTCCACTTGTAGACGGGGCCGGCCATGGCACTGGTACTGGCCAACAGCAGCAGGCATCCCAGGCAGGACAGGGCACGCATGGCAAACTCCGCAGAATGGGCGTAGAACGCCGATTGCAGCATTGGCACCGACCGCTGGCAAGTCGATTAAACTGGATTCCATGGACCCGATCACACCGCCGCCGCGTTCGCGCACGATTTACCTGCTGCCCAACCTGTTCACCACTGCGGGCCTGTTCGCGGGCTTCTACGCGATCATCGCCGCTGCCAACGGGGATTTCGTCAATGCCAGCATCGCGGTGTTCGTGGCGGCGGTGATGGACGGCCTGGATGGCCGTGTCGCGCGCCTGACCGGCACCAGCAGCGAGTTCGGCGTGCAGTACGACTCGCTGGCCGACCTGGTCAGCTTCGGCATGGCGCCGGCACTGGTGATGTACCACTGGTCGCTGTCCTGGCTGAAATTCGATGATCCCCTGCTGGGCCGTGTCGGCTGGGCCGTGGCCTTCCTGTACGCCGCATGCGCGGCGCTGCGCCTGGCCCGCTTCAATACCCAGGTCGCGGTGGTGGACAAGCGCTGGTTCGTCGGCCTGGCCAGCCCGGCCGCTGCCGGGCTGATGATGTCGTTCGTCTGGGCCTTCGCCGATGGCAACCTGGGCTGGGATGGCAATCAGCTGCGCTATGTGGCGCTGGCGGTGACGCTGGTCGCTGCGCTGCTGATGGTCAGCCGCATCCGCTTCTGGAGCTTCAAGGGCGGTGCCGCCAAGGATTCCCGTTCCGACCGGGTGCCGTTCCTGGTCCTGGCACTGGTACCGATGGCCATCGCGATCGCGGTGATCGACCTGCCGCGCGTCCTGTTCGCCGTGGGCATCCTGTATGCCCTGTCCGGCCCGGTGATGTGGGCGGTGCAGCGCCTGCGCAAGAAGTCCGAGGCCGCGTGAGCCAGGATCTGCCCGTGCTGTGGTCACCGGCCCAGCAGGCCTGGCTGCAGGCGATGGGCTATACCGTCTATCACGACGGCCAGCTCGCCGCGGAGCTGGACGCTGCATTGCAGCTGAGCGTGGCCGACGCCGATGCGGCCAACCCCCCGGCAGCGCAGTCTCCGTCACGCCAGCCCGAACCGTCAGCGGTGGAGCCGGCACCGCGCCAGCCGCGGAGTCCGTCGCCGCCGCCTCGCACCGCGCCCGCCGTGGTGCCGGCAACCGAACCTCAGGCGGCACGCGCAGCCTCGGCGGGCACCACCCGGCAGCCGGCGGTACGTCTGCCTGATCGCCTGCAGATCGCGCTGCTGCGCGCGTCCGGCTGCAATCCGAACGATGCCGCGACGCAGGCGCTGATGGACAGCTGGCCGTTGGAGCAGCTGCGCCGTGATCCAGCCGCCAAGCGCGCGCTGTGGCCGCAGCTGCGCGCCCTGCGCAAGCGGGGCGCGCCGTGAGTGCGGTCAGCCAGCCCGGTCCGGTGCGCCTGCGGGCGCTGCGCGAGAGCGATCTTGCCGAGGTGATGGCGATCGAGGTGCGTGGCTATCCCTTCCCGTGGACCCGCGGCATTTTCATCGATTGCCTGCGTGCGGGTTATCCCGGTCTGGCAATGGAGCGCGATGGCCAGCTGCTCGGCTACGGCGTGCTGAGCATCGCTGCCGACGAGGCGCATGTGCTGAACATCTGCATCGATCCGCTGGTGCAGTCACGCGGGCTGGGGCGGCAGCTGCTGCGTGCGCTGGTGCAGCTGGCTGGTGATCGCGGTGCCCAGCGTGTGTTCCTGGAAGTGCGCCCGTCCAATGCGCCGGCGCTGGCGCTGTATCACAGCGAAGGGTTCAACGAAATCGGCCGGCGTCCGCGCTATTACCCGGCCGCGCAGGGGCGCGAGGACGCGGTGGTGATGGCGATCGAGCTGGTCGAGGGCGACCTGCAGACGATGCCGCCGCTGTAACCGGGATGCGCCGCGTTGCCCGCCGGTACGGCCGGGCGCTGGCGGCAGGTGCCAACCTTGGCGGGCACGTGTGGCTCACGCCAGCCGCAGGGCCAGCACTCCGCTGACGATCAGCGACGCCGCCAGCCAGCGCACGCGCGGTATCCGTTCGCGCAGCAGGAATGCCGAGATCAGCAGGGCGAACAGGATCGATGACTCGCGCAGGGCCGACACCATCGCGACCGGTACCTGGGTCATCGCCCACAGTGCCATCGCGTAGGACGCGGTGGTGCCCACGCCGCCGGCCAGGCCCAGCGGCCAATGCTGGCGCGCATAGGTCAGCACCGCGCTGCGGCGGGTGTACAGCGCCCACAGCGGCAGCGGGATGCCCGACAGCAGGAACAGCCACAACGTGTAGGCCAGCGGGCTGCCCGACAGGCGCGCGCCGTGCGCATCGACCAGGGTGTAGGTTGCGATCATCGTCGCCGTCAGCAGCGGCAGGCCGAGCTGGCCTGCGCGCGCGCCCAGTGCCATGGCCAGGATGCCGCTGCTGACCAGCGCCACGCCCAGCCACGCCGCTGCGGGCAGTGATTCGCCGAGCACGGTGCCGGCCAGCGCGACCAGGATCGGTGCGCAACCGCGCATGAGCGGATACGCCAGGCTCATGTCCACCTGCTGATAGCAGCGCGCGACCAGCGCGTAATAGACCACCTGCAGCAGTACCGAGGCCGCCAGCCACGGCCAGCTGGTCACGTCCGGCAGAGGAAGGAGAGGCAGCAGCGCGGCGGACAGCAGTGCGGCGCTGCCGGTGACGAGCACGGTGCCGAGGAGCTTGTCGGCGCCACGCTTGACGATGGCGTTCCAGCTGGCATGCAGCGCGGCAGCGGCGAGAACCAGCAGGAAGATCGAAAGCGGCATCCTCTGATGATGCCAAAAGACCTGGGCGGGTGCGGACCTGGATCCGCACCCGCCGGTCGGCTGTTACAGCTTCGCGCGTTGTTCGCGCAGGCCGGCCAGCTGGGTGTTCCAGTCGGCCAGGCGCACGCGCTCCTGCTCGACCACCGCAGCCGGCACCTTGTCGGTGAACCGGGCCAGCTTGGTTTCGCTCTTCTCCTGCTCGCCTTCCACGCGCTTGATCTCCTTGTCCAGGCGTGCACGTTCGGCATCCAGATCGACCAGGCCTTCCAGCGGCACCAGCAGCTTCAACTCACCGACGATGGCGGCGGCCGCAGGCGGAGCGCTTTCGCCTTCGCCCAGCCACTGCACGCTGTCCAGCTTCAGCAGGAACGACAGCGACGCACTGAAGCGTTCGACGCGGGCACGATCCTGCTGCTGGCCGGCCTGCAGGCGCAGGGGCACCAGCCTGGACGGTGCGACGTTCAGTTCGCTGCGCACGCGGCGCACCGCGCTGATCACCGCCTTGAGCCATTCGACGTCGGCCTCGGCCTGGGCGAAATCGCCCTGGAACTCGGCTGCGGTCGGGTAGGGGCGCAGCGACAGCGTGGTTTCGGCCAGGCCCAGGCGCGGGGCGAGCTGCTGCCACAGCTGTTCGGTGATGAATGGCGTCAACGGGTGCAGCAGGCGCAGCAGGGCTTCCAGCACATACAGCAGGGTGTGGCGGGTGCTTTCGGCATCCGCTGCGTCGCTGCCGCTCAGCGCCGGCTTGCTCAGTTCGAGGAACCAGTCGCAGAACGCATTCCACGCGAACTCGTACAGGCACTGCGCCAGCAGGTCGAAGCGGTAGGCGGCGAAGTGGCCCTGCGCTTCAGCGGTGGTGGCCGCAAGGCGTGCAAGGATCCAGCGCTCGGCGTCGGTGCGCGGTGTCGGCACGCCGCTGAACGCCGCACCTTCGGTGTTCATCAGCGCGAAGCGGCTGGCATTCCACAGCTTGTTGCAGAAGTTCTTGTAGCCTTCGGCACGGTTCATGTCGAACTTGATGTCGCGGCCATGGGTGGCCAGCGCCGCGATGGTGAAGCGCAGCGCGTCGGCGCCGTGGGCGGCGATGCCGTCCGGGAACTCCCTGCGCGTGGCTTTCTCGATCTTCTCCACCATCTTCGGCTGCATCAGGCCGCCGGTGCGCTTGGCGACCAGGTCATCGATGCTGATGCCATCGATGATGTCCAGCGGGTCGAGCACGTTGCCCTTGCTCTTGGACATCTTCTGGCCTTGTCCGTCGCGGATCAGGCCGGTGAAGTAGACGTCCTTGAACGGAATCTTTCCGGTCAGGTTGTCGGTGGCCATGATCATGCGGGCCACCCAGAAGAAAATGATGTCGAAGCCGGTGACCAGCACCGACGACGGCAGGTAGCGGTCGAAGCCACGCTCGGCCATGGCCTGTTCGTTCGGCCAGCCCAGGGTGGAGAACGGCCACAGCTGGGAGGAGAACCACGTTTCCAGCACGTCGCTTTCCTGGTTCAGCACGACATCGCTGCCGAGCTTGTGCTTTGCCCGCACCTCATCCTCGCTGCGACCGACGTAGCAGGTGCCGGTGGCAGCGTCGAACCACGCCGGAATGCGGTGGCCCCACCACAGCTGGCGGCTGATGCACCAATCCTGGATGTTGGCCATCCAGTGACGGTAGGTGTTGATCCAGTTCGGCGGCACGAAGGTGATGCTGCCCGGCTTCCCATCGGTACCTTCGACCAGCTCCAGGCCGCGCTTGGCCAGCTCGTCCATCTTCACGAACCACTGGTCGGTCAGGTACGGCTCGATCACCTGGCCGGTGCGGTCGCCGCGCGGCACCTGCAGCTTGTGCGCCTTGGTCTCGACCAGGATGCCCAGGTCTTCCAGCTCGGACAGCACGGCCTTGCGTGCTTCATAGCGGTCCAGGCCCTGGAAGCGTTCCGGGGCGTTCTCATTCAGCGCCGCCACCGGAGTGAACAGGTTGATCATCGGCAGGCTGTGGCGCACCCCGACCTGGTAATCGTTGAAGTCATGCGCGGGCGTGACCTTGACCACGCCGGTACCGAACGCGCGGTCCACGTAATCATCGGCGATCACCGGCACGCGGCGGCCGGTCAGCGGCAGCACCACGGTCTTGCCGATCAGGTGCGCGTACCGCTCGTCTTCCGGATGCACCATCACGGCGGTGTCGCCCAGCAGGGTCTCCGGGCGGGTGGTGGCCACCACCAGGTAATCGCGGGTCTCGCGCAGGGTTTCGTTACCGTCGGCGTCGCGCTCGACGTGCTCGTAGCTGAGGCCGTCATCGAGCTGATAGGCGATCGACCACAGGAAACCGTCTTCTTCGGCGCTCTCCACTTCCAGGTCGGAGATGGCGGTCTTCAGCACTGGATCCCAGTTGACCAGACGCTGGCCGCGGTAGATCAGGCCCTGCTCATGCCAGCGCACGAAGGCCTCGATCACCGCCGCCGAGGGCTGCGGGTCCATGGTGAAGGTGCTGCGCGACCAGTCGGCCGACGTGCCGAGGCGGCGCATCTGTCGTTCGATGGTGTCGCCGGACTGCTGCTTCCACTCCCAGACTTTGCCGATGAAGCCTTCGCGGCCCAGCGAGTCACGGGTTTCGCCCTTGCCTTCCAGCGCCAGGTTGCGGCTGACCACCATCTCGGTGGCGATGCCGGCGTGGTCGGTGCCGACCTGCCACAGCGTGTCGTAGCCGCGCATGCGGTGGTAACGCACCAGCGCATCCATCAGGGTCTGCTGGAAGGCGTGTCCCATGTGCAGCGTGCCCGTCACATTCGGCGGTGGCAGCAGGATGGTGTACGGCTCGCCCTGGCCGGACGGCTTGAAGTGGCCGGCCTTCTCCCAGGCCTCGTAGAGGTCGGTCTCGAAGGACTTCGGGTCGTAGCTGGAGGCGAGTTGGGTCATGCGGGGGAACCAGGAGGTAATCGTTGAAGGATCAGGGCGCAGGGGTGGCCCATCAAGGGGGCCGCGGGGCGCTCACATGTCGTGCTTGTTCAGGTCGTAACCGGCGGCCTTGTACTGGCGCCAGCGTTCGCGCAGCGGTTCGCGCGCTTCAGGGTCGGCCGGGACCACTTCCAGCACGCGCTCGCACTGGCCCAGCCAGGGGTCGTCGCGCAGATTGATCACCAGCGGGCGGGCCGGCGCCTCGGTGCCGGGCACGGCGATCAGCACCAGCGCTTCTTCCTCGTCCATGTCCTCGCCGGCAATCTGATGCGGGATGTAGGCGTCGTCATCGAACGCCCACAGCAGTTCGTCCAGTTCCTCGGCCTGGGCCTGGTCGCGCGCCAGCACCAGGGTGAACAGGCCGGCATCGTTGGCCTTGCGTGCCAGCTCGCAGACCAGGCGCAACGGCTCGGTCAGGAAACGGGGCTTGGCGATCAGGTAGAAGTCGGCGCGGGGCATGGCAGGGTCCGGAACAGGCGGGGGCCCGGTCTGGCCGGGCGAGGCCCTGGCCGGCGGTGGCCGGCCAGGGTCTGGTACAGCATCAGGCGCGGGCGGCCTGGTCCAGCAGCCACTGGCTCAGCAGGCCGACCGGGCGGCCGGTGGCCATGCCACGCTTGCCCTCGTCGCTGGCGACGCCGGCGATGTCCAGGTGAGCCCAGCGCTGGCCTTCGGCGAAGCGCGACAGGAAGCAGCCGGCGGTGATGGCGCCGGCCCAGCGGCCGCCGATGTTGTAGACGTCGGCGAAGGTCGAATCCAGCATCGGCTGGTACTCATCCCACAGCGGCAGGCGCCAGGCGCGGTCGAACACGTGCTCGCCGGCGGCCAGCAGCTCGTTGGCCAGGTCGTCGTGCTTGCTCATCAGGCCCGCGGTCTGGTGGCCGAGGGCGACCATGCAGGCGCCGGTCAGGGTGGCGACGTCGACCAGCGCGGCCGGCTCGAAGCGCTGCGCGTAGGTCAGCGCATCGCACAGGATCAGGCGGCCTTCGGCGTCGGTGTTGCCGACTTCGATGGTCTTGCCCGACATCGAGGTGATGACGTCGGACGGGCGGTAGGCGTTGCCGTCGATGGCGTTCTCCACGGCCGGCACCACCACCACCAGGTTCAACGGCAGCCTGGCCTTGACCGCAGCGACGAAGGTGCCGATGACGTTGGCGCCGCCGCACATGTCGTACTTCATTTCCTCGATGCCGCCCTGGGTCTTCAGGTTGACGCCACCGGTATCGAAGGTGATGCCCTTGCCGACCAGCACATAGGGCTTGGCATCGCCGGCACCGGTCCACTTCAGCACGACCAAGCGCGGGCGATTGGCCGAACCACGGGCCACGGCCAGCAGCGAGCCCATGCCCAGGGTTTCCATCTGGGTCTCGTCGAGGATCTCGGCCTCGGCGCCGTCATGCTCGCTGGCGAACTTCACGCCGACTTCGGCCAGGTAGGCCGGGGTGCAATAGTTCGGCGGCAGGTTGCCCAGTTCGCGGGCGAACTCGACACCGGCAGCAATGGCCTGGCCCTGGGCCAGGGCCTGCGCGTCGTCACCAGCGATGGCCAGCTGGGCCAGCCCGGCATCATCGGCCTTTTTCTTGCCCAGCGTGGCGGTGTAGCGGTACGCCGCGTGATCGGCGGCGATCACTGCCTGACGGATCGCCCAGGCCGCATCGCGCTCCTTCACAGCCACTTCAGACAGGGTGAACAGCGCGCTGCGGGTGGCGCCTGCCTTCAGCGCGCGAACGGCGTCGCCTACGGCCTTCAGATACTGCGGCACGCCGAAGCGGGCGGCTTCACCCAGCCCGACCACCAGCACGCGCGGCGCTGCCACGCCCGGCAGGTCGTGCAGCAGGCTGGTGGCACCGGTCTTGCCGGACAGGTCGCCGCGCTGGGCGAGGGCCGACAGGCGGCCGCCGCTGGCGGCATCCAGCGCCTGTGCAGCCGGAGTCAGGGTATGGTCGGCGTACGCGCCGACCACCAGGCAGTCAACGGGGGCGGCGGCCGGGGCGAGGTGGTTCAGGGTGAATTCGAGAGCCATTGAGCAGATTCCATTGGCAAGTCCGTACAATCGCGGACCGTTTACGCCCAGACGCTAGACTGGGCGGCACCGCGAACGAACCCCAGAGTTTAAACCACCGCCCCATGTTGAAGCTCGACCGCTACCTGCTGGGCGATTTCGTCCAGAGTTTCCTGGCCACCCTGATCGTCCTGCTGGTGGTCAGCGTGGGCGGCGTGCTGGTGGACATCCTCGGCAACATCGCCGACGGGCGCCTGCCGGCCAGGCTGCTGTTCTCGCAGCTGGCGCTGCAGTTCATCGTCTACATGCCGCTGATCCTGCCGCTGGCGTTGATGCTGGGCCTGCTGCTGGCGATCGCCCGCCTCTACCGCGACTCGGAAATGGCGGTGATCACCGCCATCGGCGTGGGCCCCAGGCGCCTGCTGCGGCCGCTGCTGATGCTGGTGGTGCCGGTGGTGGCGGTGGTGGGCGCCTGTTCACTGTGGCTGGGGCCGTGGGCCTCACGCACCGCCGAGCAGATGATCCAGGACGCCAACCGCAGCGTACTGATGGCCGGCCTGGAGCCCGGGCGCTTCACCCCGCTGCCCAACGGCGGCGTGGTCTACCTGTCCTCGATTTCGCCCGATGGCACCCAGCTGGGCAAGGTGTTCCTGCAGCGTGCCAAGGACGACCGGCTGGAAGTGGTCTCTGCCGCCAGCGGCCGCATGTACTTCGAAGGCGAGCGGCAGCGCTTCCTGGAACTGGACAAGGGCCACCAGGTCGAGGGTCCGCTGGCCGGTGCGCTGGATTACCGGCTGGCCACCTTCGCCCGCAACGATGTGGCCCTGCCTGACGGTGCGCAGACCCGCAAGGATGACGATCCGGAACTGATGTCGACCCTGCAGCTGCTGGGCGACGGCCGCACCCAGGCCCAGGCCGAACTGCATCGCCGGCTGGCCCCGCCGCTGATCGCCCTGGCGTTCGCCCTGCTGACCGTGCCGCTGGGGCGCAGCTCGCCGCGCCAGCAGCGCTACGGGCGCATGATGCTGGCCCTGCTGGCCTACATGGTCGGCACCAACCTGACGTTCATCGGCGCCGGCTGGATCGCCAGTGGCAAGCTGCCGGCGATGCTGGGCCTGTGGTGGCTGACCCTGCCACTGCTGGCGTTCGCGGTCTGGATGTATGCGCGTGATGGACGCATGAGCCTGCCCAAGGGGGCCCGCGCATGATGCTGCGACCGATGCGGTTCGATTTCTACCTCGGGCGCGCGGTGTTCGGCACCGTGCTGTTGACCTGGGCGGTGCTGACCGGCCTGGACGTGGTGATGGCCTTCTCCGGCGAGTTCAAGGACATCGGAAAGAACGGCTACACCCTGGGACACGCCGCGGCGTGGGTGCTGTATACGGTGCCACGCCGCGCCTACACCTTCTTCCCGACCGCAGCGGTGATCGGCGCGCTGATGGGGCTGGGCCAGCTGGCGGCGACCTCCGAACTGACCGCGCTGCGTGCGCTGGGCCTGTCCCGCAAACGCCTGAGCGTGTCGGTGGCGATTGCCCTGTCGCTGCTGACCGCAGTGATGGTGTTCAGCGCCGAGACGCTGGGCCCGTGGGGGCAGAACCGTGCCGATTCGCTGAAGATGAGTGCCAAATGGGGCCAGGACATGGCCGTGGCCCGTTATTCCGGCATGTGGGCACGCGAAGGCGATACCTTCCTCAACGCGCAGAGCGGTGAGGAACAGCTGGTCGGCAACACGGGAACGCGATTGATCCTGCGTGACGTCCGCCTGTACCGGATCGCCGAAGACGGGCGGATCGCATCCCTGACCCACGCCGCCACTGCCGAACATGACAAGGACGGCTGGGTATTGACCGGCGTGCGCCGCGATACCTTCGGCGAGCGCTCGGCAACGCGCGAGGAAGTGGCGCGCGAGCCCTGGAATTCCAAGCTGGACGCGGCGGCACTGGCGACCGGTATCGCCAAGCCGCGCAACCTGAGCGTGTCCGAACTGAGCACGAGCATCGCCTATCGCGAGCGCAACGGCCTGGATGCGCGTGACTTCGAGGATGTGTACTGGAGCCGCTGGTTCTATCCGGTGAACGTACTGGCGCTGTGCCTGGCCGCCGTGCCGTTCGCGTTTGGTTCGCTGCGCAGTGGTGGCATGGGCAAGCGCCTGTTCCTCGGCATCCTGTTCGCGTTGGGCTTCTGGCTGCTGCAGCTGTTCTTCGGGCGCATGGCCGGCGCACTGAAGTTTGATTACCGCATCGCCTACGCGCTGCCGCCGATCGTGATGCTGGTGGTGTCAGGCCTGCTGTTCCGGCGGAAATCGGGCTGATTCCGGCAACGCCGGGCCATGCCCGGCGCCAGCAGGACACTTCAGCGCTTGGGCATCCGCACCAGACGCGTGCCACTGGCACGGTCGTGCCACGCCAAGCGTTGGCGATCCAGCAGGGCCCACCAGAAGCCCAGCCCACCCAGCAGCAACGACAGCGTTGCCACGGCGAACCGCAGCCACAGCTGCGCGCGCCGCAGCGCGGTGCCGTCGGCCGACACCAGTTTCAGGCGCCACGGCCGCATGCCAAGGGTCTGCCCACCCCGGCGCCAGCTGGCGGTTGCATAGGCCCCGGTTATGACCCAGCACACCGCCCACAACAGCCATTGCCAGGCACTGAAGGGCGCGATGTTCTCGCGCTGTGCATGGCCACTGAAGGTATAGGCCAGGGTGAACGCCGTGCCGGCCAGCATCCACAGCGCGAGCACGGGCAGCGCGTCGTAGACCATCGCCAGCACGCGCCACGGCAGCAGCGCACGGGGGCGCTGCGCCTCGGGCGTGGCAGTGGAAGACACGTCGGTGGCTGGGCTGGACATGCGCCGAGCATACGCAAAGCTGGCCGCGTCCGCAGTCACCCTCGTATCCTCCACGCATGGCCGTCATTTCCACCCCCGCCGAGCGCCGTCAGCTGGTCCAGCAACTGCCTGCACTGCGTGCCGACGACAGCATGCGCATCCAGCGCTTCCTTGATGCCATCTGGGCGGAGAACGGTCTGGCCAGGGCCACCCTGGACAGCTACCGTCGCGATCTGGAAGGGTTGGCACGCTGGCTGGACGGCCGCGAAGGGGGCCTGGCCGGCGTCGAACGCGCCGGGTTGTTCGACTACCTGGCCTGGCGCACGCGCCATGGCTGGTCGCCACGCAGCAATGCGCGCCTGCTGTCGGCGCTGCGTGCGTTCTTCGCCGATGGCGTGCGTCGCGGCGAGCGCAGCGAGGACCCCGGCGCTCTGCTGGATCCGCCGAAGCTGCCACGCCTGCTGCCCAAGGCGCTGGCCGAAAGCCAGATCGATGCGTTGCTGGCCGCGCCGGATGTCGGCAGTCCGCTGGGGCTGCGTGATCGGGCCATGCTGGAGCTCATGTACGCCGCGGGCCTGCGCGTGAGCGAACTGGTACTGCTGCCGGCAACGGCGGTGAACCTGCGGCAGGGCGTGCTGCGGGTGACCGGCAAGGGCAGCAAGGAGCGGCTGGTGCCGCTGGGCGAGGAGTCACAGCACTGGCTGGAGCGTTACCTGCAGCATTCGCGGCCGCAGCTGGTGGGAAAGGGCAGGGTGCAGGCACTCGCCGATGGGCAGACGCCGCTGTTCATCGAGCCCCGGCTGCACGCGCTCACGCGGCAGGCGTTCTGGCATCTGGTCAAGCGCCACGCGCAGGTCGCCGGCATCGATCCGGCCCGCATCAGCCCGCATGGCCTGCGGCACAGCTTCGCCACCCATCTGCTCAACCGTGGCGCGGACCTGCGTGCGCTGCAGATGCTGCTTGGCCACAGCTCGCTGTCGACCACCCAGATCTACACGCTGGTGGCGCGTGAACACCTGCAGAAGCTGCACGCCCGCCACCATCCCCGTGGTTGAGCGGCCTGGATGAATCCCGTCCGGCTCCCGTCAGCGGGCCACGGCGCCGCCCCGGGCGGCTGTGTCAGAATCGGTGGTCCTCTTCTGCTGCGGAATGCTCCATGCTCCGATTCGCCATCGCCGCCGTGTTCGGCGCGCTCAGCCTGACGGCCTGCGCCCAGCCGGCTCCGCCGGCCCCTGCGGCCAAGGCGCCTGCCGCCGCCTCCGCCCGGGCCACCCCGGCTGCCAATGGTCCGGCAGAGCAGGCGGTGCGCGCCGCGCTGACCGCGCTCAACCCCGGTTTCGAAGTGGATTACATCGGCGCCGCGCCCTTCCCCGGTTTCCGCGAGGTGGTGGTCTCCGGTCAGCTGCTGTATGTCTCCGACGACGGCCGCTACCTGTTCCAGTCGCAGCCTTATGACACCCGGGCCAAGGGGCCGGCCAACAGCGAGGGCCTGCTCGGTTACCGTCGCGCGCTGCTGGCCAAGGCCAACCACGGCGACCGCATCGTGTTCGCCGCGCCCAACGCCAAGTACACGGTCAGCGTGTTCACCGACATCGAGTGCGGCTATTGCCGCAAGCTGCACCAGGACATCGCCGAACTCAACCGCAACGGCATCAGCGTCGAGTACCTGGCCTTCCCGCGCATGGGACTGGGCAGCAAGGATTACACCGACATGATTTCGGTCTGGTGCGCAGCCGATCGCCGCCAGGCGCTGACCAATGCCAAGCGTGGCGGAGCCGTGCCGGCGAAGAACTGCACCAATCCGGTGGCGATGCAGTACGCGCTCGGACAGCAGCTGGGGGTGAACGGTACCCCGGCGATCTTCGCGCCCGATGGCACCCAGCTGGGCGGCTACCTGCCGCCGGCGCAGCTGCGTGCGGCGCTGGAGAAACTGTCGGCCCAGCGCTGACCGGGATATCGCCGGGCCATGCCCGGCGGATGCCTCATCCGATCAAGGCCGGGGGCGCACGGGGCCCCCGGCCTTTTCCTTACTTCAGACCATCGCTGACGGCCTTGGTCAGCGTGCCCTGCGCATCGTCACCACTGAATTCCCAGACGAACGCGCCGCCCAGGCCCTGGGTCTTCACGTAGCCCATCTTGCGGGTGATGTTGGCCGGAGTGTCGAAACTCCACAGCGTGCTGCCGTTGTAGATCCAGGTGGCGCCGGCGGTGTTGTCGGTGTAGCCCGGCCAGGCCAGGTTCTTCAGTACCTTCCAGTCTTCGATGCCGGCCTCATAGGTGCCCGGTGCGGCGCCTGAGGCGGTCTGGTACAGGCCATTGTTGGCATTGGCCACGCCCGTCCAGCCACGTCCGTAGTAGCCGATGCCCAGGTTGAGCTTGGCGGCCGGCACACCCCGGCTGATGAAGGCCTCGATGGCGTCGTTGCTGTTGTACAGCTTCTGGTCGCCGGTGGACGGATCATTCGGCGAATCGAACAGTGCCGACTGGTGATTGGTCCTTGCATCCCACGCACCGTGGAAGTCGTAGGTCATCACGTTGATGTAGTCCAGGTACGGGTGATAAGCCGCCGGGTCGGTGACGCGGATCTTGTCGATGCCGGCACCCACCGCCACGGTCAGCAGAAGGCCCGGACGCACCGCATCGAGCTGGCGGCGGAACTCGGCCATGAGTGCGGTGAAGTTGGCGTTGTCCTCGGGCTTGCCGCACTCGATGCCGCAGGCCACGGGGTATTCCCAGTCGATGTCGATGCCGTCGAATACGCCCAGCGCTGCGCCCGCGCCGCCGGCGCCGTCGGTCACCGGCAGGTTGCCCTTGATGTAGGCGTCGATGCAAGAGGCGACGAAGGCCTGGCGGTTCTCCGGACGGGCCGCGCTGGAGAATCCACGCGACCAGGTCCAGCCGCCCAGCGAGATCAGCACCTTCAGACCCGGATGCTTGGCCTTGAGCTGCTTGAGCTGGTTCCAGTTGCCGCGCAGCGGCTGGTCCCAGGTATCGGCGCTGCCACTGACGCTCTCGGCGGCGCTGAAGGCCTTGGTGTAATCGGCGAACGCATCGCCACCGGCGCCGCTGTTCGGGTCCGACGGCTGGGTCACGCCCACTTCGCAGCGGTTGTTGCGCACGTTGCCGAAGGCGTAGTTGATGTGGGTCAGCCGCGCGGCGGAACCGCTGCTGTCGATGTTCTTCACCCGGTAGTTGCGGCCGTAGATGCCCCACTGGGTGAAGTAGCCGATGACCCGCTTGCCGGTGCCGCCACCGTCGCCGGCCAGGGTGGTGGCGCTGATTTCCGTGCCCTGGGCGGACGCATTGCCGGCGTTGTCGCGGGCACGCACACGGTAGCGGTAGGTGGTGGACGCGGTCAGGCCGCCATCGACGTAGCTGGTGCTGGACGGAGAACCGACCAGGCTGCCGTTGCGGTACACATCATAACCGGCCACGCCGCTGCCACCGGCGTTGTCGGTGGACGGACTCCAGCTCAGCACGATGCTGCTGGCGGTACGGGTGCCCACCGCCAGCCCGCCGGGCACGCTGGGTGCGGTGGTATCGCCGCCGGCAGCGTTGACGGTGATGGTGATGGTCGGGGTGCTGGTGGTGGCGTTGTTGTTGTCGGTGGCCACCGCGCGCAGGGTGTGGCTGCCGGCGCTGGCATTGGCCCAGCTGGCGCTGTAGGGAGCGCTGGTATCCACGCCGATCGAGCTGCCGTCGCGGAAGAATTCCACCTTGCTGACGCTGCCGTCCGGGTCGCTGGCGTTGGCGGTCACGTTGATGGTGCTGCCGGCGCTGAAGGTAGCGCCATTGGCCGGTGAGGTCAGGCTGACCACGGGAGGCTGGTTGACGCCGCCGCCATCGCAGGCACCGAGGTTGGTGTAGTAGGGCGCACCGGCCGGATGGTCTGGCGGGGCATTCCAGATGTCCTGGTTTGCCCGATACAGCACGCCGCCCTTCTGCAGGGTGTCGCCGGCGCGATAGATCTTGGCCTGGTCCCATTCGGCCACGCCGGCACAGCTGGCGGCCTGGGCCAGGCCCGGCAGGCTGGCGGCACCGGCGGCCAGGGCAAGCAGCCAGGCCAGGCGGCGGGGACGACAGCTTCGGGTGGAACGTTCGGCACTGCGCACAATCGGGTCGTACATGGTGTGTCTCCGATCAAAGGGCGCGCGGGCCCCGATGGCGCCGCGCGTGACGCAGGTCCGGGCGGCGCCGGGGAAGGCGACGGGAGGGGCCGGACGGAGGCACCTGGGAGGCCGGGGAGAGAGTCCGGCGCCAGGTGGGGACAACGTTGTCATCAATTGCGTGGTCAATCCGTGAGCAAGCGCATGGTTCCGGGATTCGGGCGGAACGCGCTGGCGCGCAGTTGGCGGCCAACGGCGGAGCCCCTTCGTGGCTGGGGGGTTGGTCGCTTACAGCGGATTTGTGGGGGTTGGGCGGGGGGGGGGGGGGGGGGGGGGGGGGGCCGCCCGAAAAAAAAAAAGAGGTCGGCGGGCCCCCCCCCGCCGGCGCGGCGCCCCCCCCCCCCCGCCCGGGCCGCGGGGGGGGGGGGGGGGGGGGGGGGGGGGGGGGGTCGGTTTTAATTCGGCCTTTTTGGGGGGGGGGGCCCATCCTGGGGCTTTCCGCCCGGGGCCCCCCCCACCCACC